>NZ_JAWOVM010000043.1:0-38110 GCF_033339895.1 Vibrio sp. 1751 | reverse complement strand
GCCGATGGCGCAGCTGTTGAAGTTATGCGCACGCTACTGAACAAAACAGATATCAGTGGTGAAATTGTCATTGGTGAGGGTGAAATCGATGATGCGCCAATGCTGTACATTGGAGAGCAAGTTGGTATTGGTGGCGATGAAGTGGATATCGCTGTCGACCCGATTGAAGGAACGCGTATGACGGCAATGGGACAATCGAACGCACTAGCCGTACTTGCCGCAGGTGAGAAAGGCAGCTTTCTTAAAGCGCCAGATATGTACATGGAAAAACTGGTTGTTGGCCCTGGTGCAAAAGGCGTAATTGACTTAGAAAAGCCGTTAAAAGAAAACCTAGAGAACGTAGCAAAAGCCCTGAACAAGCCACTTGATACCCTAGTCGTTATTACCCTTGCGAAACCTCGCCACGATGACGTTATTGCAGAAATGCAAGCAATGGGCGTACGTGTCTTTGCGGTGCCTGATGGTGACGTGGCTGCCTCTATTCTGACTTGTATGCCAGACAGTGAAGTGGACATGATGTACTGTATTGGCGGCGCGCCAGAAGGGGTAGTATCAGCAGCGGTAATTCGAGCGCTAGACGGTGACATGCACGGTCGCCTGCTTCCTCGTCACGAAGTAAAAGGCGATACTGAAGAAAACCGCATTTACGGTGCAGATGAACTAAAACGCTGCGATGAAATGGGCGTAAAAGCAAATGTTGTCCTCAAAATGGAAGACATGGCTCGTAGCGACAATGTGGTATTTTCAGCTACAGGCATCACTAAAGGTGACTTGCTGGAAGGTATCTCTCGTCAAGGCAATATAGCGACCACAGAAACGCTGCTCGTGCGCGGTCGATGCCGTACTATTCGCCGCATCAAATCGACTCACTACTTAGATCGTAAAGATCCAGAAGTGCGTGATATTATTCTTTAAGCATTTCTCGAGGCTCTCGCTTAATCTGAGTTTGAGCCTTTCTTTCCGCACAACCGGGCAATAGATTCTGAATCACACTCGTTCCTCGTTGTTCAGAATGACGGTCACCACAGCAAGCTCAAAATCAAAAGAGCTCGTCATTCTAGCGAGCTCCAGCGAGACTAAGAATCTAATAACAGCAAACTCCTATTCTCTCCCTCTCACCATAACCATTGCACAACCGAACGATAGATTCTGAAGCACACTCATTTCTCGCTGTTCAGAATGACGACGTATATTGGCTCATATGAACATAGCCCTTACAAATCCACACTCAAATTAAGTCAACACTTTTCTTTACTAACCCTATCGCGCATAATATGTACTGACGTATAAATGGTGGGTATATGAAGACCGTAGATAGGATATTGCAAATCGTTAAGCGTGATGGTTCCGTCACTGCAAAACAACTCTCTTCTGAGCTAGGTATGACAACCATGGGGGCACGTCAGCACCTGCAGAGTTTAGAAGATGATGGCATCCTGTCTATTCATGACGTCAAAGTCAAAGTGGGTCGCCCCGCTCGCCATTGGTCTCTCACTCAAAAAGGTCATGAGCAATTTGCTGACCGTCACGGTGAGTTGACCATTCAGTTTATAGAAGCTGTCGAACATATTTTTGGCAAAGATGGACTGGACAAAGTCACATCGGAAAGAGAAAAACTCACGTTACAAAGTTATCGTCAGCACCTTGAGCAATGCAACTCTCTGCAAAGCAAACTAGAAACTCTTGTGACACTAAGAGAGCAAGAAGGCTATATGGCCGAGCTTGAGCAAGATGAGAACGGATTTATCTTGATCGAAAATCACTGCCCGATTTGTAAAGCCGCAACTCGCTGCCCAAGCTTGTGCCAATCAGAATTAAGTGTCTTTCAGTCTTTACTTGGACGTGACACCAAAGTAGAGCGTACCGAACACATCATTAGCGGCCAAAGACGCTGCGTTTACCGCATCCAACAACTGCAGTAACCATCACAACCCAACATCGACATGTCGCACTTATTCAATCTCAAGCTTGAAAGCTTCTCTTATAAGTGAGACGGCTGAAGAATTCATCCTCTCACCTCTTTCTAGTGGTATAGGCTTTTAGTAACTAAAGGCAATTTCCATAAGGATTTGGAGAGCATCGATGTCTACTCTACGTCACTACCCTTCTCAAACGCTTCCGCCATTCGATGAAATGGTTCGAATGGCAGAGCGAGACCCAGAAGCTTTTGAGCAATTTCGTCATGAAATGGCAAAAGAGATGATCGAAAGTGCATCAGAAAACATGCAAGAAAGACTGTGGGCTCAGCAAAGCCACATCGATCGGGTCATCAGCACGTGTAAAAACCCTCACCACACCAATGTGGTATTGATGAACGAATTACAAAAACAGGTCGTGAAGTTCAGAGCGGCGCTACAAGGGGAAACGGCACCGACTCAAAAAGCGGATGTGGTTAGCTTAGAGGCATTTAAAGGTAGGGATGATTTTTACTGATACTCAGCAGACAGATCGAGAAAGTTAGGGTTCGTTTCTCTTACCAAGGCTAACTTCCACTCACGCTTCCACTGTTTGAGCTGCTTTTCTCGGTTTATAGCAGTTGCCATATCTTCGAATAACTCAAAGTAAACGAGCTTATGAACGTTGTATTTCTTGGTAAATCCCTCAACTACTCCGTTTTTATGCTGCCATATTCTTTGAGGCAGCTGACTGGTAACACCAATGTAAAGAACGGCGTTGTTGTTTGACGTTAGGATATAAACGCAAGGTGTCCTATCGATGATTCATTCTCCTTCATGATTCGCTGTTACTTTTCCATTGTAATTCAATCGCTCAGTTCAAACTCGGAGCGCTCTGTGCGTAGATTCTGAATCACGCTCGTCCCTCGTTGTTCAGAATGACAGTGGCTTTAACAGTCTCTAAATCAAAAGAGTTCGTCATTCTAGCGAGCCTCAGCGAGACTAAGAATCAAGTAACAGCAAACTCCTATTCTTACCCACTCACCTTAACCACTTCGCAACCAGACAATATATTCTGAATCACGCTCGTACCTCGTAGTTCAGAATGACGGTTACAATAGCAAGCCCTAGACCAAAGGAATTCGTCATTCTAGCGAGACTAAGAATCTACTTTCAGCGAGCACGTTACTTAAAGCCATTACTCAGGCTCAGGGCCATATTGGTTTGGTCCTGATGTCCCCTTTAAGAAGCCACATTCAATTAGAATCCATAAACCACAAATCAGAGAAATGGATGCAACGAACATTTGCGGTGTCGACGGCTCTTGTGCAACAGGGCTAGTCATTGGCGTAGCGATTCGTCCGATAATCAGCGGAATATTCAGTGCTAGCCAATAGATTGATTTGTTGCGGTCATGCCAACGCTTGGTGGTGATCGCCAAATCAGGGATTAACAAAATCACCAAGAAAATAGGGAGAAGTAAATAGGAGAAAGTAGGAAATAGCTTACTGATTCCAGCACCAAAACCTAGAATAGAGACATAGTAAATGACGTTCCAAATCCAGTAGGTTTTACGGTTTATACGTCCTTGAAAAGAAAACAGTAACTCTTTAGTCGACATCAAATTTTACCCCAAAATAGAAAGGTTATAGATTAGCCGAGTCGATATGGTTTGGAAAGTACACCTGCAGTGTAAGCGCCAATAGTGCCGTTATAACAAGCAGAGCGAGACTAAGCTGAAGCAACGATAAACGCTAGATAAGGCCTATTAGCTTTCAGCTCCCTTGCATCTCACGGTGCTTAACCCTGCCCGCTACTCTCAAGAAACTCTGTTCAACCTAATTCACTACCTTCTGGAAACTGTCTACATCCATGTCTCGGATGTTGACCGTTAAGCTGTGCACGTGACTGGCTTGCTCTTGAAGAGTCGCCATCAAGGCTCGTGACAGTTCTCGCTTCTGCTCTTGGGAACGGCCAGATAACAAATCAAAGTTGATATGGATAAAGTCGAGGCTATCGCCCTCTTCCCCAATTAACCAATTGTGGCACCGGAGCGTTCTAGATTTCACTGACGCGAGTTCAAAAAGACCACTCTCTAACGCCGTTTTATGTAAATCCTCCAGCAATCCCTGAACATTGACGCGTTCTTCCACCGAGTTTGAATACTCTAAAACGAGATTTGGCATTTTGATTCCTTTCTACAACAATTAATTCCAGCGCGTAGTAATACCAATCTCAGCAGCAATTTCCGAGGAATGAACTATCATTCTGTCTACGTGATCACCAATCGATTGCTTTTGACAAAAAGAACAGGATCGCTGCTTGGTCGAATCAGTAAAGAAAGCCGGACAAGACATGACGCCAATCATGATCTGTTCACATTATTCTGTTATATTCCTACGTAGATTTTTTACATTAATTGACTATTTACATTAAAGATAAGGGAGATATTCCTATGCGTCGTCCTGTAGTGATGGGTAACTGGAAACTAAACGGCAGCAAAGCAATGGTAACTGAGCTGCTAACTGGTCTTAACGCTGAGCTTGAAGGCGTTGAAGGTGTTGACGTAGCAGTCGCTCCACCAGCACTTTACATCGACCTAGCAGAGCGCGTAATCGCTGAAGGCGGTAACAAGATCATCCTAGGTGCTCAAAACACTGATCTAAACAACAGCGGTGCGTTCACTGGCGATATGTCTCCAGAAATGCTGAAAGATTTCGGTGCTACTCACATCATCATCGGTCACTCAGAGCGTCGTGAATACCACAACGAATCTGACGAGTTTATCGCTAAGAAATTCAACTTCCTAAAAGAAAATGGCCTAACTCCTGTTTTCTGTATCGGTGAATCTGAAGCGCAAAACGAAGCTGGCGAAACTGAAGCTGTATGTGCACGTCAAATCAACGCAGTTATCGACACTTACGGTGTTGAAGCTCTAAACGGCGCAATCATCGCTTACGAACCAATCTGGGCTATCGGTACTGGTAAAGCAGCAACAGCTGAAGATGCACAACGCATCCACGCTTCTATCCGCGCACTAATCGCAGCGAAAGACGAAGCAGTTGCAGCACAAGTAATCATCCAATACGGTGGTTCTGTTAAACCAGAAAACGCTGAAGCTTACTTCTCACAACCAGACATCGACGGTGCTCTAGTTGGCGGCGCTTCTCTAGACGCTAAGAGCTTCGCAGCAATCGCTAAAGCAGCGGCTAAAGCAAAAGCTTAATCTCGTTTTTCCTGAGAGTAGAATAACAAAGGGATGCATCATGCATCCCTTTTTGTTTGCGTGTTATCCACTCGGAGTACACCGATAGGAAGTTCTGAATTATGCTGGCTCAGCAATTTTCACGGTTGGTTTTTTCGCGAGCTCCGCACTGGAATCCTTCTTATAAAGGTTCTCGTAGCAGTAATTTGTTGCTTCAATGTAGCCTTCTACACTACCGCAATCAAAGCGCTGACCTTTAAATTTGTATGCCAAAACACAACCAGATTGAGCTTGTTGCATCAGCGCATCGGTGATTTGAATCTCGCCACCTTTGCCCGGCTCTGTATTTTCAATCAGCTCAAAGATATCAGGGGTCAGAATGTAGCGACCAATAATCGCTAGATTGCTAGGTGCAGTACCTGGCTCTGGCTTTTCAACCATGTTATCAATGCGGAAGATATCATCTTTAATCATCTCGCCAGCAATCACACCGTATTTATGCGTTTCTGATTCCGGCACTTCTTGTACCGCAACGATTGAACAGCGGAACTGTTTGTACAGCTCAACCATTTGCGCTAGAACGCCTTTGTCCTCATTCACACAAAGGTCATCCGCAAGCACTACAGCAAACGGTTCATCACCGACCAATTCACGTCCCGTAAGAATAGCGTGACCTAAGCCTTTCATTTCACGCTGACGGATGTAAGTGTAACTCGCAGAATCAATCAAAGAACGAATATCATCAAGCAGCGCTTCTTTACTTGTACCGCTAATTTGATGCTCTAGCTCGTAGTTTTTATCAAAGTGATCCATTAACGAGTGCTTACCACGACCAGTGACGATGCACATACCGTCCATACCGGCTTCAATAGCTTCTTCAACACCGTATTCAATCAATGGCTTGTTCACCACTGGCATCATTTCTTTCGGCATCGACTTAGTTGCAGGAAGAAAACGTGTACCGTAACCCGCAGCAGGGAATAAACATTTTTTAATCATAAACCATTACCAACTAAAAAAAGGCTCCTCTGAGGGAGCCTGTTATATTATTTTGAATATAAAGACGAATTAATCGCTACCAAACAGGTCACGGGTGTAAACTTTATCAGCCACATCAGCAAGTTCCTCAACCATGCGGTTAGAAACAATGACATCTGACATTTGTTTGAACTCTTCAATATCGCGGATAACGGCAGAGTGGAAGAACTCATCTTCCTTAAGTACTGGCTCATACACCACGACTTCGATACCTTTTGCCTTAATACGCTTCATAATGCCTTGAATAGACGAAGCGCGGAAGTTATCTGAACCAGCTTTCATAATTAAGCGGTAAATGCCCACAACTTTTGGTTCTCGCTTGAGAATAGACTCTGCGACAAAATCTTTACGAGTGCGGTTCGCATCAACGATTGCACCAATAATGTTATTAGGAACTTCTTGGTAGTTTGCTAACAATTGCTTTGTATCTTTTGGTAAGCAGTAACCACCATAACCGAATGACGGATTGTTGTAGTGATTGCCAATACGAGGGTCTAAGCCTACACCTTCAATAATTTGGCGCGCATCAAGGTTATGTGCTTCAGCATAAGAATCCAGTTCATTGAAGTAAGCCACGCGCATCGCAAGATATGTGTTTGAGAACAACTTAACCGCTTCGGCTTCTGTAGAGTCAGTAAACAAAACCGAGATGTCTTCTTTTACCGCACCTTCAACTAAAAGATTAGCGAACTTCTCTGCACGTTCGCTACGCTCACCAACGATAATGCGAGACGGGTGTAGGTTATCGTAAAGAGCTTTACCTTCACGAAGAAACTCTGGAGAGAACATAACATTCTGACAACCGAGCTCCTCTTTAATACGCGCAGTATAACCCACAGGTACAGTCGACTTAATCACCATAACCGCATCTGGATTAATTGCCATCACATCTTTAATCACTGCTTCAACTGAAGAAGTATTAAAGTAGTTCGTTTGAGGGTCATAATCCGTTGGTGTGGCAATAACAACAAACTCTGCGCCTTTGTAAGCCAGCTCTTTATCTAGCGTCGCGACAAAGTTGAGCTCTTTGTTTGCAAGAAAATGTTCGATTTCCGCATCAACAATTGGAGACTTCTTGTCGTTCAACAAGTCCACTTTTTCTTGGATAATATCAACCGCCACAACCTCATGGTTTTGTGACAATAACATGGCATTGGACAAACCGACGTAGCCCGTGCCTGCTACAGCAATTTTCATTTTTATTTCCTATTATTTAACTGACGCTAGCATATCAAAACACCTGCACTCTCGGTAGAGTACAGTGATTAACTCAAAGCCTAACTAGCAACACAACTTAATTCAATTGAGTACCCAAGTAACGCAAATAAGCGTTGCGGATACGCAGCTTGTTCTGCTCAAAGTACTCTTGACCATAACGGCCTCGGTTAAAGTAGCGACGAAGCATACTATTATCCATTACGAGTTCATCACCCTGGCCTGCCGCTAAATGGTTAGCATCATTACCAACCCGTGTCGTAACGTTGAAATCATAAGCCTCGTTACCACGAACTTGTATCACTCCCGGCGACATATCGCGCCATGGCGTTAATGGCAGTTTTACTGACACAGTGACAAACTGCTCTTCGTCTGTATCATTAAACTTTGTCACCTGATAACTTGCTGATACTTCTATATCTTCAAACCAATGTGAGGTCGTGAATTTTGCGCCGACATCCCCCTTCCAAAACTCGCCAGCAGTTGCATTAAACTGCCAATCCCACTCCGGCATAGAGAATGTATAACGAGTTAAAAAGGTTTGTCGGTCTGGATTCGCATAACCATTTTTGTCTTTTTCGTCTTGATGTTGGAAGTAGCTCATCTCTAGCCCCAACTCATGGTTGCCCGATTGAGAGAACCAAGCTGATTCGCTGCGCGCACCGATATAATCCGACTTAACCAAGCCTAGAGAGACCTGGTTAGCAATATCGACATATGGTAAACGGAAGAACTGATGCACCATTGCACGCTCAATCTCGTTCTCGTACGCGCTGTCTTCGAAATACCCACCTTCTTCAAAATCGTCACTTTCTGCTAAAGGTAAAATATGACGAACATCAATTGCCGCGCCAGACCATAGGTAGGTGTATAAGTTGCTAGACATAGCAAAAGAGTAATCATACACACCGTACTCGGTTGCAAAACCATGCCTTACCATAGGAGAAAGCACGATCTGCGAATCTAAAGTGCCTGAATTAACTCGCTCCGTTTTCCAATCAACCATGTCTAATCTTTCCGGTAAATCGCGCGTGATAAACTGAATGTCATCACAAGCTGCGCTACCATTGACAAAACTTTGGTAACAGTTAGCGTCAGACAAAACGCTGACCACTGGTTTTTGGTTGGCAAGCATCACAAGTTCAAATTGATCCGATGCAGCACCTATATCTTGCGCCGCATTTTGACCTAAATGGCTCGAAACAATACCCAGAGCGACACCTAGTCCGTCAACTTGATTATGGTTGTAGCGACGGTTTTCTAAAGCGACTACAACTTTGTCATTTGATACGCCCACTTGAACATTAACGAAGCCTTCATTTTTTAACGCACTAACCAAAGAGGAAATTGACGCTTGTTGCGCTTTGTTTTGCTCAACGACTAAACGATCCATTAACGTCATATTATTCTTCGCGTAGTCGCGAGAGTATTCCGTTATCAATGGCATCGAGAGTGCAGCACTCCAAACGCTTGAACCATCCGATTCATGACCAGAATAAATCTGGTAGCTTAATGAGGCAGTTATATCATTAGGCAGTAAATTATCGGGAGTAAACACTTTTATAGAAGAGTTGAATTCTACTGAATCGTACTCTCCTACTAGTTGAACAAAGTCAAAAGGTTGGTATTCAAAGCCACCAAAAGGGCCATCTAGAACACCCATCAAACGCTCTTCTGACTGACCGAAACCAGCAGAAACCCTTAAGGGAAGTGCATTAAACGTATAATCAGCGACGGCAAAATTAGTCATGAGCTTAGTTGCAGCACCACCGACATCTTGCATACCTAAAGCAAAATCTAAGTTCTCATTCCCCCAAAAATTGGGAACCTGATACTTCAGTGATAGTGATAAATCTCGAATACCGCCACAGCCTGTTTTAAAACAGTTCGAGTTATAATCATAAGTAACGATACTACCGTGAGCCTCTAACCCTTCAATGAGGCCGAAAGATACTTTGATAGAATCTAAACCTTGCACCTCGTCAAGCCAAGGGCGCCCTTGGGCAAAAGATACACCAAAGTTGCCATACTCTTTCACTTGAGCATTAGGTGTAAAAGTCAAGCCGGTAAAGCTCTGATTGGAGGGGAAGCGCTCTAATTGTTCAGTTGCCTTTGCTATCCCCACATAAAAAGGCAATGAACATGCCACAGCCCTCACAGTTATCATTTTTATCATTGGTCATGCCACTACTGAAGTTTAAAATACTTATTTTTCATTAACTTTACATTTGCATCAAGTTTCATTTTAATTAATGCGCTGTCTAACCAAAGCTAGCAACCAAGCTTGATATAAAAACTTCCACACAAATAGCCTCGAAAGAGACATATTTGCCTAGTAAACATAGCTCTTCCAATACACATATTGCTACATTATTTTATGCTGAGAGCGGCTTTGATGTTCGCTCACCGTGAACTGAGTGCGTTAGATCAGATGATATGGAGCAAACTCAAGTGATATCGATGTCATGCTAACCTATCTTTACTAGATCAGTTAGAATTTCAATTCGGCGCCTCATCACAAATTACGAACTTTCTTCTCACTCCATCTCCATTGAGGATGCTAAATAAGTATGTGAATACCTCATTTTTCGTAACACCGCTTAAGACTTGAAGGTTCAATTTGTTGGGAGCAGCACGGGTTCTAATGCACGGACGACGTTCACATCGTTGCAAATAAAGTAGTTCGAACGTTTCGCCAAAGCCTTGCCCTCTGCGATGAAGATGTATTTCTCACGGCCAGCGTTGGCATCAGTATCTATCCGCACTACGGCGGCAACAAAGAGGCTCTATTAAAAATGCCGATACCGCGATGTAGCAAGCGAAGAAAGCGAGACGGAACCGTTATGAGTTCTATACCTCGTCCCTCAACCAAGCACTGCAACAACGGACACTTTCATCACAACTTCGCTACTCTTTGCGTCGTGATGAGTTTAAGCTGGTTTCCCCCGAGTTCGACGTTAAAACCGAGCGATAGCTCGCATGTGAGGCTCTCCTCGGTTGACACCATCAGAACCTAATCAAGCAATGTCACCCGATATTTTCATCCCGATTGCGGAGCGTTCCGATCTGGTTCGACAAGGCAGTTCTGTTCTCCACCAAGCGTTTACGGACACTGCGTATAGCCTTGAGGTCTTGTTGCTCAACAGACTTAACAGGAACAAAATGAATATCAGGCCTAGAAAATGCTTCGTAAATTGCTCTCGCATCATTAGCATCGTTCTTTTGCCGCCCAACAAATGGCTTTACATGCTGAGCTGGGATAAGAGCTACGCTATGTCCAAGCTCTTGAAATATTCTGCCCCAATGATGCGAAGTTGCGCATGATTCCATCGCAATAGCCGTTTTCTCTGGTAATTGCCGGACTGTATCAAGAAGCTTGTCACGCTTTACCTTTCGGTTTGACAAGATTTGTCCATCAGAACTCAACACGCATACTTGAAAGAGGTTTTTGGCTATATCGATACCGACAACTTTAATAGACATGATGATTACTCCTGCTCTTACTGGTTGCACCATTAGTTTGATACAACGGTGCTAGAAGGGAGGTGCGTCCATCACATCAAAGCCTTAGGTTATCGCCACTGTTCGCTTTACTGTCCCCCTGACGATATTCATTACCATCCTGGGTAAACAGAGGGGGATCTTGACAAGTTGTTGCTACAGTCTTCGTCACGACAAACTTAATTAGCCCGCATTTCCTGTACCGTCGATCGATAGTGAGCGCAATGTGCAGTTCCCATACGCTGATGTTTCAAGGGATATTGGCGCCAAAGTCCGGTTCCCGTATCGCCCCCTTTTCCGAGGATAGAGTTCTCACACGACGTTTTGCCACAGATCGCCAGCAAAAAATACGAGCAAAATATCAACAATGTATACGTTAACCCTAATAAAGAGTGAAATTTGGTAGAGACGAATACCTCTAGAGAGTGAAAGTCCGCCCTATTTTTGGGTTCAGTTTGTCAGACCGCAGAGTCAGGCCTTATTTTGGGTTCGGTTTGCCAAAACGCAAAGTCAGCCCCTATTTTGGGTTCACCTTGCCACCGATGCGATGAGGTCGGCACGTGCTCAGGCTAAGATCAGGGATGGCCTGGGCTCAGAGGCGATGGGCACCGATTGTGCCGTTATTGGGAGTGAACTAAAAAATATCTGCCTTGCTCCTGCGATGAAGTTCAATATCAACGATCTCCTCAGGATCAATTCTGACTCAACACTCAAGCCCCGCCGCGTATTGTGCATACAAAATATCCGCGAAATCCGCTTCGGTTAATACACCAAGCAAAAGATCTCTGACGGCATCAGCAAGTAAGGCGTTGTCGATGACAATTTCAAACTCATTAAGTGATAAGTATTCAAGCGCGACCATCAGCCCCGTGCGTTTATTTGCATCAGGTAGGGCGTGAGCGATGGCAATACTTGCCGCATACTTTGATGCAATATCAAAGACATCTTCCAGACCATCATACGCGATCGCATTGTCAATTCGACCCAATGCACCTTGCAGCTTTGGTATATCCACCTCTCCCTGCATACCTGGCTCAGTCGCTAAAATAAACGAATTTATTTCAATCACTCGCTCGAATGGAAAACAGATGATATCCATCACATATCCGCTAATTTCGTGAATGTCTTACGATGCGTTCTTAGCGCTAACTTGGCTTCAGAACGCACAATTTGACGCCCCTGCATCCCACTCAAGTCTAACTGCTTGGTCGCTTTTACTTTCGGTCTTTTTACCTGTGGCACTCCATAGGCTGACAAGTCTTTGCTCATGAAACCTTCTCTCCATACGACTTCTATCTCTTCATTATACTACCGTTTTTCCTTCGATGCCCTAAGGCTTTTTAACCCTACTTAACCATCGCCAAGATAGCATGGTATAAAAAATCACCTGAGACAGTTGATCGAAAGGATCACGAAAATGAGACGTTTTCGATCAAATTAAAATCTATAGAAACAGGAACTTAAATTAAAATAAAAAGAGTGCCGCCTATTGGGCCAGAAGCCCCGTCATCACTGGGCCGCTACTTCGCGCGGCGCTCAGGCCAGATCGGCGACCCGCCATGAGACACTCACCGGCCTTCGCCGCGCACATTGAGACAGTATTACCTTGTCGCCACCCAATGCATTCGCTTGTCTCATGCGCCCCGTCTGCCGGGATCGCCTGGCTGGTTTGACGCGTTGGCTTACGCCAGTAGGGCAGCACGGCGGGATCATGGCGAGCCAACCTCTGCTACCTCGGCCCGTCTGCCCTTCCCTCCATTCCTCACGCTAACACAAGAAAACCCCAGCATGGCGGCTGGGGTTTTGACGGTGACGGGAATGACCCTACTTTTTTTTACCACACCTTGACTGAGCTGCTGTGGCGACAATGGCACCCTTTTCTGGTTCCGTTATAAAACCATCCGCGGCAAAACTATTCGCGGTCTGAGCCACGGTTGACACGTATTGGCCATGATTTTTCCATTTATCATCACATTGCACCAATTGCTCAATCGCGCATCCATCACCATTCACGACCGAGCCGAGTGGCGTATTGGGACATTGGTCTTGATCATTCAGAATACCATCTGAATCAAAATCGTTCGTCATGGTGATCATAAAGGACGCAAAGTCCAGTTCGCCTGTTTCTGTGTCATTTCCAAGCCACCCCGTAGCGGTAGGAATAAAGTCATGTTGTAGAGAGCGCCCCGCACTCACATAATAAATGCCCGCCTCTGTCGGTGCAAAAGACTCAAAAGTGAAATGCCCAGAAGGAGCGCCTTGCCTTGTAGAAATTGGGCTACCCACTGTCCGCGTCTGACCAGACCACAAGCCTAAATTGACCGGAGTCGCGCCATTTTCTGCGGCTGGATCGTACCACGCTACGTACAGTTGAATGATACAAGCCGGGCAGTATGACGTGTCTGTCACTCCCCCCATTTCATAATCGCCTTCAAACGTTATGGCGCTACAGGTTCAATGATCGCCGTATATCCATCCACAATACCATTGTCAGTCGCCGTCACTTGTGGATTAGTGAAGACAACCGCATTGTGTAATAAAATGTTGTAAGTGACGTCATCAGACACATCAATCGCTTCTGCGACATTTACATCCACTTATCGTCTACAAAGCCATGGCGAATTTGATTTATCCTACACTTACAGCGCCTTAAATTTTTCTACCATATCCTTATCAATCTCCTTGATTAGATTAGGTGACAAGCCCAGATGTTTGGCCTCATGACTAAACGAGCGTGTTGTTTCAAATATTTCCTCAGCCATAACCATAATCGCTTTCTTTGAAGACACCCCCGACTGAGCAGCTAACTGGTCTAGTGCGCTCTTTGGCGTTCGGCCATTACCACCAAATGCCGTCATATGCTCTTTGTAAGGGTTAGGGCTGTAAACAATGTCGTAGAAAGGCGATAGCGTCCAGTTATCGGCGTCACTGGCAAGGAAACTGAAGTTCTTACTGTGATCATCTTGATTAACCGTTAGGTAATTAAATATGCAGCGCTTAATGAGCTTCTGAGACTCAGTGACACTACACATGATGCGCGTAGCTTTAACTAAATCCACATAGTCCAAAGAAGGCTCTCGAAACGGTGCATCTAACAACCCACACGCAGAAATCATATGGATTCGACCGCCTTGCTCGGTGCAATCAAATCGTTCCTGCTCTAGCCAAAATCGTCCATTACCCGCATCAATTAAATCAAAGTCAGGAACCTCAATGCCGACATTACGGGCCATCTGCATGTAGCAATATTCGACTAATGATTCAGAGTGCTTCAAGTCAAACTTTTCAGATGTCAGCTTTACGATAAGCTTTGTTCCTAGTGCGTCATCTAATGTTGAATATTGCCCATTCGATAAACGTGTAACGTTCATCTTGGGCCTAGCACCACCCGATCCTCCAGTATTCATCAAGTGCTCGAGCAAAGCAGACTCGGTGCCTTCAAACTCTTCAATCGCAGCTCGGCCAAGGGTAATGATATCAATTGACTCCTTAGGCTCATCAAGTAAATCTAATTCAGGCTCATAACTCAACGCCCCCATACATCTGTCACCTAGGTAAGCCAAACGCTCTAGGGCGGTAACTTCCTTTGGGTTATGATCGTTCTGTCTAAATACACGATCCATGAGATAAAGACCCCAACCATCAGGGAGACTATCTCCAAAAACCCCATGAATGCCGTAATGCGGTTCTCTAGGCGCAACTTGCAGGCTTGTATCAGCCTTTAAATTGAACGGAGCCAGAGAGGTTGAGTGAGCGCCTAAATAAGCCTCATCAAATTGAAAGAAGCTTTGCTTACTATTTTCAACGAGCTTGCCGACAAGTACCTTTTCACCTGTGCTAAGCGTTCGTTTTACGGTTAGGGCTGATTTAAGCACGTCGAAGCACATCCTCTATTGATTTAAATTCAGGCTCAGACGACTTTGTCAGCTCTTTCACTTTTTTCAAGTCACCGACTGTCTCATACAGCATGAGGAACTGACGCAATGAGATGTTGCCAGATGACTCAAACTTTCGGATCGTTGCGTAAGGCACGCCAGAGAGATCGGCCATCTTCTGAACACTGAGTTTATCTTTTTTCCGAGCGGACTTGATAAACTCTTTGAGATCCATTTGCAAATCATAAGCGGTATAAAGAGATAACATACATGCCTCGTAAGTTGCTACCATGATATCGATTATAGCACCAATTATGGTTTTATTGCTATTATTGTAGCAAATATAAGGTAATAATAATCATTGCTTCATTAAAACGAATGACGTAAAAAACCATCACCGTGACGGTGATGTTATTATTACTATAATGACAAATTAACGAGTTTTATGGTATAATTTGCTATCATAATAGCAGATTAAAAAAGCAAGGCTGACATCCTTCATGTATACGCGCTAGGAATGTAACCTTAAGTTAAGTTGAAATGCCGCCTTATAAATTAATCTTTTAACTCACTGTTTTTAATAATAAAATCTACATCTCCCTACGTTTTTTGTAATGAGTTAGGCTTAAGGCATTGATTTTATTGGCAGTAAAAAAGGGGAACCGGCTGAATCAGATCCCCCGTAACTTATCAGCCTACTAAGAGCAGAGTTACACTTTTGGGGATTCATAACATCACAATGTCGGTGAAATCGTCAATCGTAATGCCTTTGTGATCTTATGTTCATCGCGAGAGTACAGCGAAAAAGTTCGCAAGCACATAGGTGTTGATTACGCTTGATACTCTTTCATTGTTTCAACTAAGTTATCCAATGAAAATCCACGATATTCAACGTCATAACCTTTTAGATTTAACTTTTTCAAAAGGCAGTGGGACTTCTCTACTAATTTGACCTCACTGTAACGTTTTTGCTGTCTCTTTACTTCGGCAATGAGTATTTTCTTATCTAAGTCATTAATAGCCACTATATCGATCTCATTGTGACCTTTTGCATCCCAGTATCCACCAATCTTTCCGAATTGCTTTGATTCAACCAATATCGCGACGAACAGGCTCTCTAATTCCAGACCAGAGTAAACGGTGAAATCTCGTTCAATATATCTTCGGATGTATTCGTAGTTCTCCATCTCAACAGCACTTTTGTTGGCATGGATGAATCGAAACCAGAAGTTTAGAAACGGATCGGAAATGGAGTAACGAATATCTCGTGAGTTCTCTTTAGAGCTAATCGGGCGCTTTTTGGTAATAACATCAAAAACTTCATCAAGCTTTTCCAGATGAACACCGACACTCATATCTAAGAAGTTTTCAATTCGAGCACGGCTTGTATTGCCTTTTGATATCGCACCAAGAATATCGAAGTACACTCGATGTTCTGAGCCAAAATCTTCAACGAGTCGATGAGTTCCTTCTTTTATTAGTGGTGAAAATTCGGAGATTACCCCCTCAAATAGGTCATCGTTCTCAGCAGAGAATCGGGTTAACCACTCAAGGTATTTTGGTATCCCGCCAGATAGGCACCACCATCGAAGCATGTTTTCAGCATCAAATTGATCGTGATCTTTCATTACCTCGGCAAGATAAGAGGGCTGCAAAGGTTGAATTTTAAAGAATCTATCATCACGATTGAATAGAGGTTCGTCTTTGCCTTTGAAAATCTTCGTCATCATGCTGTAGAGGGAGCCACAGCACACTAGGTGCATCATCGAGTCTCTCTTGTTTGCATCCCATAAATTTTGAATATCGGAGAATAGAGCAGGGTTGACGATGTCGATATCTTGAAACTCGTCAATGATGATTGTCAGAGGTTTTTGCTTTGTATAATCCAACAAGAACTCAATGATATCTCGCAGTGATTGGGGCTGGAAAAACTTAACACCGAGCTCACTATTGATGATTTCTGCGAACTCAGCCACTAAGGAGCGTTCACTCTTTCGACTTATGAAAAGGTAAAGGAATTTGGTATTTTCTTGGTGAAAAGCTTCGTTTAAAAGACGGGTTTTACCTACGCGTCTTCTCCCAACCATTACGCTAAGTTGCCCCTTTGTTTCTACTATCTGCTCAGAAACAGTTTGTAGAGCTTTTAATTCCTTCTGACGGTTATAAAATTTTTTCATTGCTTTCTACTTTTGCTTTCACGTATTAGCAATAGAATAGAGCATGAGGTATTTAGTGTAAATTGGGTTACTGTAAAAAAAGTTACAGTAAATTCTTTTACAGTAACCAAAAGGCCATGAAGCGGTCTTCAGGCATTAAGGATTGTTGATTTTACTAGCTGTCAATCTGGAATGTTGATTCCGCTAGCTTTGAATCCGATGTTCTACTGCTTGAATCGCCACCGACTCACACGGCAAAAGTAGAACTACATCCTTATTAAATAATAACCATATCCAATCATTAGAAAAAATAGCCAATTAATGGCAAGAGAAGTGTGTACTGCATAAATATTAGGCCAACAACTTTTGAGGCAAATCCGAGCTAGCAGACTCTAATGAACACGCCGACGGACAGAAAAAAGCCCCGCATTAGCGAGGCTCGATGATGTTTATTTGTAGTACTGGTGACGCCTTTTTGAATTATGCTTCCAGCACTTCGCAACGTCATATACGCATGCTGGATAATCATCCCAAGGGTCGGCTAGTGCTTTTCCTCTAGCTGCTCTCAGTTTTATTGGGTACTCTCGACACTCGATTTCATGGAGGAAAAAGTAACTCTTTTCCTGCTTGGTTGAAAAGTGCTTATGAGTCCCACTACGTACACGAGGATACACATCCCACAAATAATGCCCATACTCCTTGTCTCGGCTTCGGTACTGTTGCTTCAGTTTTTTCATTTACCCTCCAGGTTTACGTTACCTAGAAGGGAGCCTTTGCAAAGTAGTTCATCTTAAAACCTATCAACTTCGTCTGTTGTGACCGATTTCCGTTAACCTTTTCTTGCTTAAAGCATACACAGCGATACGATATTTGGATTACTTCTATACCCGTTCAACTTGAAGATGCAGGTTTCAACAACTGAAAATTATCCGTAATTCCGGACGTCAGTGAAACTGTGTCATAGCCCGCTTAAGTGGTGAGCGACGCTACCACAAACCCTAATTTTTGCACCGTAAACACAAAAGCCAAATCAAGCCAAAACCGCCGAGCGTTGCGAATCCGTCTTAAAGCATTTGATGTGTTAAGCGACATATGTAACTGAATTTTCTTCACACCAATCTTTCAGAGCTTGTTTTGTGGCTAAGCTTTGAAACTGATACCACTGCTCTGTTGCGCCAATTTGTTCTAAACGATGCTTAAATTTAGCAAAAGCACCTTTTCGGCTGAAGTAATCAGATATCAAATCGTATTCACTTGGCAACTCTCGGGAAACAAATTCTAGAACGGTTCTTCGACCTAAACCTAAATCACACTTACTCGGAATACAAAGGTAATGATCTGAGTCCTCGATATCGTCAGGTACAACCTCATCTACGCCATCACCAATGTAGTGAATTTGCCCAGACTGCGTATTCAAATACGCCTCAGCACCAAAACTCAAATCCCCAGAAACAAACTCCATTGCCATTTCCAAGTCATTAAGATCTACCGGCATATTGACCTCCATTTCTTCCTGACACATAGACGCGTTAAGTGATGAGATGGTCTCCCCCTACCACTTCACATGGTCATAAGCCATGCTTGGAGTGTTCAGGTCCTGCAGCAAAAGGAGAAGACCATGACTCATGCATAAAATCATCGGCATCGACTTAGCAAAAAAATATTTTCTTCCTTGTTGAAATAAACCATAAAGACAAGAGTCACAACGGTTACGATGCCCACACCCATATAGGCAATGCTCACAAGATGTCGTTCACACCATTCAACGTAGGCAGGCCCCTATTTCCACTATTACTCATACCACTTCCCCTCCTCGCTGACTCTCATCACGTGCAACGGCGACCGATCTCAGCTCCCAAATGGTGGCCTCCTGGTGATCTCTCGATGATTCTAAAGTCCCCACCAAAGAAAAGCGCCAGGCCCACCTTTTTTGCCACAACCTCTCAATATTGAAGCCACTTTTGCTCAGATATGAGATCAATCGCACATTGTCCGTGCTATTATTCCCCGTTCCTCCCTTGACGAAAAACCCACCAATACGCCTATAATAAAACCCAATATATTGGGCGCGAAACACAAATGACACACCATATATAGAATTAAACAGTCCTCTAAACATACCAGTGGCCAAAAGCACCGCGTGACGATGTGAGACGCTTTCTTCTCCTTTTGGACTCTGGAGGCAACAGGCTTGGTATTGGACAACCAGAGGCAATCGATCGATGAGAGACTCAGAGCAACGAAGAAAAGCGGAGCGAAAACGAAACGCAGGAGGGGTCGCCCCGAATGCGAAACGTCACGCCTTAAAGCTGCTGGCCGCCATTATACGTCTCAAACAGCGATTCTCCGTTCAGATTGCCCCCCACCTTGATGCCAACCTGACCAATACCGAGAAAATCTCTCCGCTGGACAGAGCGCTGCTGCTCTTTCTCTACCTGTGGCTGATCAATCGCTTGCCTCATTGCCACTCGATTGAAGATATCCCCGATCTTCGCTTAGTCAGTGGCCGTGACGATTGCGACGCGTATCGCCTGCGAAAGATACGAAAAACCGCGCCCAGCTGGGTAGAATACGCGATGCCCCATCGCACACCGCAAGGCACCGAATGGCGCTGGCAGCCCATCCCAAACGGTCTCAATCACTGGTTCGTGGGTGCCCTCGCCCACACCAAGGCGAACAGCCAGGCGTGGCACATGAGTGAGGATGAAAAACGCGCGTTCTTGAGATTTCTTCAGACAAAATGGCGCACGCCCGTTGCCTTAAAGGGGTACGACATGATGCGGCGCGATCATTTTTATCATTATATTGACTCAATGCTGCATCGCGATCCGCACGTGTCTGTGTGCACCAAATACAGCGCACTTCAGGACAAGTCGCCGCATCATAATAGCGCGCCCGCTTATCAGAGCAGTAATACCAACGCCGTTCGGTATGAGCTTTTTCATGCCCAAGGTCGCTATCTTTCTCGGCTGCACCAAGCCATGCCGAGTGACTTACTGGCGCTGTTTTGCGCGCCCGAGCCCGTCACCGGCAACGATGCGCCGCTGTTCAAAGCCCAGTCATCGGTTCCGGCCTATTTGGCCACGCCCGGAGAGATTGTTGCCTTTCGCTACGCGATCACTGATTCGACGCGCGAGTATCTTCCGATACCGGCTCAGCCGATTGGATCGACTCGACAGCTTTTGGTTAATGACGTTCGCCAATTTTTCGCCCGACTTGCCAACAAAGGCCGAGCACTGGAGAAAAAAAGACACACCACCGCCTCACTGCGTGAGCTTCACAACTTCCGCGCTTATGAACTGGCGCTGCTACTGATCGCGCTCACGGGGACTCGGCCCACCCACGCGATTTCGCTTGAGAAAGCGCTGTGTTTTGATCGGCGTTCAGCGCTGGTGTTCGATAAAGGCATTTATCGAACCTTGTATTTATGCCCCGCCTTTGAACGTACCCTCCGTCGCTATCTCAGCCTGCAGCGCCAGCTGGCCGACATGACAGGGGTTGCGTTAGAGAGTCCCTACCTTTGGTTTACCGTGACCGAGGCGATGAGTATTGCGCACCTCAATGCCCAATCACTTCGCCAGTTTATGAGTTCAACGTGGCAGAGCGTGAACCCGAGCGAGCGTGTCGATCCTTATCAGCTTCGCCATTTTTTTGCCCAGCATGCACTGAGCTCGCTTGATCCTGTGTTAACCGCCGGAGACATCGATAGGCTCATGGGGCATGCAAATTTCGGCGAGCAGCTCGGCAGCGATGTGCTGTTTCCCGCCAAGCAGCGCAAGCTGCATCGCTTTCTCGATAAGCTACCCGATTTTTTGCACCTATCTGAGCCGATGGAGGAGTACGATGTCACACACCACGCTGCGCGCTGACGCGATTGCCGAGTTTCATGATAATTTGGGGCTGCCATGCGCCGCAAAAGCGGATCTTTGCTGGGTATGTGAACAGATTGAAGCGTTTGAATTACCCACGCGTGCGCTCAGCGTGCCGCAGCTTAACGCTCTCAATACTCGTATCCGTCAATTTGTCACCGGTCGTCAGCGCCACCTCAAGGCAGCGCTCGATCAAACCCTGCATTATCTCAAAGAGCGTTGTGAGTGGGAGCTACCGGCCGTACAAACGCCCGTCTTTAAGGATACCCAGCAGCAATGGCTGCTCTCCATTCTCAAACAAAGCGCGGCCGCCAGTTCGCTCCTGCACGCCTATCACGCGCAGCGAGCCTCTTTTGTGCGTGAGCGCTGGGAGGAAATGGGCTGGCTTTTGCTGGTGCTTAACATTGAGGTGGCGCCACTGCCCCTACGATATTGGCAGCGCATCTTAACCTCTCCCGAGTCCATTGAATGGTTTGAAGGTCGCATGACACTCACCGTGGAACACACGCAAGCACTGGCCAACTTTACCAGCAAAGAGCAACCGAGCTTTACGCGCTATCCACTGAGCCTCTTTGCCTACAAAGTCTTACAATCCTTTTATCTTCACCCTCTCTGTAAACACCTTACGACGACAAGACTCACGCGTGCGCTCAATGCCTGGTGCGAAGGCGTGCCCTATTGCATGCCGCCAAGATCAGACCAAGACTGGCATAAACTCTTTCAGGCCATCTGGTATCACCATCACGCCCTTCCCGTGCCTCTTTTGCGTGATTTTAGCGATCCTGAGCGTCACGTCGCGACACTTGAGTGTGCGCATCAAAGGCAGGCACGTGCGTCCACAAAGGCCTCTACGCCGTCCCCGAGCGCGCGGGTTCCCCTCCTATCAACACCTTCAGAGGGCAAAGCCAGCTCCCCCGCTTCCGCTTCCCGTTCATGGCCACACAAAACGCTTATTCGTGGCTTAAAGCCGCAAAGCAAGAAAAACCGATTACCGCCCACACTGGGCAGTGACAATGTCCTGCCATGGTTTTTTTATCATTTTGCGGACTCACTGCATCGTGAAGGCGGCGTCATCAAAAAGACGCTTGGGGCTGACACCATCGACCGTTATACCAATTTTTACTCGCAGCTTTCGCCTTTGTCACTCAAAGACGCCAGCGATCCTGAAGCACTGCCTCGCTGGGCTCGTGATCAGTTTGAACGGATAACGGACAAGACGACCCCTTGGCATCTCTTCAATTTTTTGCGTTTCATGACACACATTGAGCTCACCGATCACCTTGATCTATCGCAGTTTGAGCGCCCGACACTGCCAAGCCAAGTCGACCCTTTTCGCCTCAGTGCCCAAGAGGTGCACGACGTGGCTATGGCGCTGCTCCGTGACGATCAAAGCGGCGCTCTTGATGGCCTGTTTTCCGCCACTGCCGTTTTACTGGGTTACTATGCGATGCTGCGACGGGGAGAAATGCTGAGACTTCGCCTTGGTGACATCAGCTATCATGAGCATGACAAACAGCGCTTTGAGCTCATCATAACTCGCACCAAGGAAGGGGCACCCAAAGGCAATAAAACGCGCATCACGCATGCCTACCTACCTGAGGTCTGTGCCAAACTGATACGCGCCGTCATTAAGCTCAAAGCGCAGTGCCCTCCCGACACGCCGCTGCTCGGTTATGTGGGGGAAAGCTTCGCGCAGCGAGATCACTATTACCTTTACCCTGTCAGCCAGAGGCTTAAAGCGCACTTTGGCCCACAGATCCGTTTTCATCATTTAAGGCACAGCGGCGCCGAGCTTCTCTACCTGCAAGGGCTGCATCTTGCCTACCAACGAAGCAGCGAGCACCTTCAAGGCATTCTTGAATCCACCACGCTGAGCCTGCTCACCCCACAGGCATGCCAGGCCCGCTTCGATTTTTGGCTGGAGGGACGCGCCTTTGATGACGTCAATGATGGCATTTTACTGGACGTTATTGGCGATGAAATCGGTCATAGTTACTACAGCACGACTCGAAAGCACTACCTGCATGACATGGTCAAGGTGGGGCTGCTCATCTCTCCCCACAGGCGAGTGTATCACCGTGATGAACTTCGCTATCTGCTCGGCATGTCACCGAGTTCTAACGATATCTCGCGCGTATTGAATACGCTCGAGCCCAATTACGCGCTGATGAGCAATGAGCAAAAAAAGCGGTGTTCGCTCTCGTTGCGTGACGCGCAGCTCATTACGCTGGTTTGTGACTCGACGACGCGCCAGGCCAAAGCCCTTAGCCAGGACATCACCACTTATCGCAGCGCGGCGTTACCTAATCCGCCGTGCTGGGATGAGAATACGCTGATCAAAGCGTGGCTCAGCACACTTGATGCGCAATCCCACGCCCTTACCCCGTTTTCACCCTTCACCAAGCGTTCGCTCTCGTTACGTCCAGGACAACCGGTCGCGTTCCTCACGCTCAGTGAGCAATGGCTCGCGATGGCGCGAGGTGACGTGTTTCGATTTGACCGCAAAGCCAGAACGCAGCTTCGTGCTCTGGGCCGCGCCACGGTAGGCGCGACAAAAGCGCAAGATGGTCAAGCGTATTTGACGCTGTCCTTTGACTGTCGCTGCAATGACAAAACGCGCAAAGCCTACCAGGCCTTGTTCCATCACGGCCCACTTCAGCACTGCAACGCCGAGCTCACGCTGTATCAAAATCGCAAACAAAAAGCACGCAGCCCGAAGCTGGACAAGCTCAACGCTGAGTTTGCGCGTCCACACGATCGCGTCAAACGTCTCATCGTGCCGGCCGGCGATACTCGTCTGGTTATTACGGTTCACACACGTGTACCAGCGCAGGACTTACAAGACTCACTGCAAACCTATTTCGATCACCTCACGCATAACAAACAAAAGGATGCCGTCTATGCCTAGTTTATCTATCGACCCAAAGCACCATGATAATCTCCAGCATCTCCTTGCTCCCATAGCCAAAAGCGACTCTACGGCTCTGCTCACGTTTATTATTGATAAAACTCATGCCTATGTGATCGGTGGCCTTCTCGATGCGCTTCAATACATCACCCTGCCGATAGAGCGCGACTGGAAACTCAAACCTGGCCAATGGAGCCTCAATGCCAGCAGCTTTAAAGAATACTGGGCATTGCAAAGTCCGCTACGAGCGCAAAAGCAGACCATTACGATACAGTTAAACTACGATCAATATCGCACCCTGCCGCAAATAGACACCCTGACCGAACGAAAATCGCGGCTGTATATTCAGTCGATTGACGCGTTAGATGCGCACCTTACCTTTTTTGCGCGTCATCACGATACCTTTTTTAAGCCAATTCAAGAGTCCAGCGGTCATCGTGAGCCCACCCGTGAGATATTAAACACGCTCGATGTCGCTGACACTTATCGACCATTTGATGCGTATGAGCTAGAAAAGGGGAAATCCAGCATTCGTATTGAGCGTGGTGGCAACATCCACTCGTATGCGCTGCCCGAGGAATTTGTGCCAAATTGTAACTTACTGCTCAACAAAGAAAGCGTGGATACGCTAAGACACCTGTGCGAAACCACGGACTCTGACGAGATCCAGATCTATACCGATGACGAGTGTGCCCTCTTCTCCGATGGTCAGCGCTGCTTCAGCAGTTCACTCAAGTCGCTACGCGAGTATCAAAAAAAGCAAGAGGTCGCGTATCAAACCGAGTTTCGTCTCGTAGTCGACATCCACCGGTTTAAAGAAGAAATCGATAGCTACCGCGCCATGGCTTTAGTGAAACAAGCCAATGAAGCGCTGCTTCTGGTGAGTCGAGATCGTGTGATGCTCGCCGGCCTGACGCTGGAGACCGGCGAAAATGCCTTTCTCAATGTCAAAGACATCAAACACAAACACGACATGGTGCATCGCATCAATTTAAGTGAGCTGGCGAAAGTGCGGATAACGGACATCACGTCGGCTAAGCAGATCAAACTTGCGCTACTCAAAAATGCGAGCGAAGGCGTGTATAAGCTTGGCTTTTATAATGATGTGAAAGGCGAGCACCCTTACGCGTACGTCGATGATGTCGCCCCCGCGCCCGACAAGCTCTCACTGGCCCTAGACGCCAAAAACAAACTCGAGGCGCAGCTCGAAGGCAAAGTGGATGATGAAACGGCTCAGATTGACATGGTTGGCTATGACGACATTTAACATTTGTCGCAAAAGTACTGGACAAACATCCAGCATCTGATATGGTAATTGATGAGATTTTCACCAATAGTGGCTAAAAACGCACTCTTTGAAAATCAGATAAGCAGTTGGGATAGGAAGGCGGCCACCTCCCTACCCCGTACCGGCTGCTCGACGTTTAACCCGACCCAGCCGATGGCACGATTCTAACGAATTCCATCGGTCAGGGACAGATCTATTTATAGATACCACACTGATGGAGGCCAGCATGGCGCACATTCGTATTCGCCCAAACGGGCGTATTCAATTCGATCTACATTTGTACGGCCGCCGCTTTCGTGAAGGCACAAAGCAAATGGCGACCCCGAAAAACCTCAGTCAAGCCAAAGCCCTTCTCAAGCAAATGAACGCTGAGATCGCGTTGAACACCTTCCAATATCGCGACTATTTTCCCGAAAGCAAAAAGGTCCGGATTTTTGAGGCGCTGCAACGAGCAAAGCACCCCGACCGTCTTTATCCATTTTTTGATGATTTCGCCAACGAGTGGTTTGACCGCCAAAAAGGCAAATGGAAAAGCAGCTATCAACAAACAGTGCGTAACACCTTAGACCGTTATCTGATCCCCAACTTTGGCAACACGCTCATTAATGAAGTGACGCTCGCCAATGTGGAATTCTTTCGAGAAACACTCATCAACCAACGGGACGACAAGGGCCATCGTAAGCTCTCCAACAAACGTATCAACGGCATCTTTTGGCCGCTGGTCTCCATTTTAGGCCTCGCCGCAGATGAGCACCAGTTTACCTATCCGCTTCGCCGCTATAAAACGCTCAAAGAAGAAAAAGCCGACTCTCATCCGATGACCATACAGGAGGTTCAGCATTTTCTGGAGACAGTACCTGCCCAATGGCGTGACTATTTTATCGTCCGATTCTGGACCGGGATCCGCAGTTGTGAAATTCATGGCCTACATTGGGAGCACATCGACTTTGAGCACCGCCTCATTTGTGTTCGTCAGAATATGGTTAATGGCGAACTGGGGGACGTGAAAACCCCCAAATCACGCCGAGAGCTCAAAATGTGTGACACCCTGCTAGCGGTGTTTACCCGTCTAAAAGAACAAAAAACAGATGACTCGCCTTTTGTGTTTACCCACCAAGGAAAGCCACTCGACACCCACTTTGTCAGCAAAAAACTGTGGTATCCAACGCTTGAAAAAGCGGGCCTTAAACGCCGACGCCCCTATGAAACCAGACATACCGCCGCCGTCCTTCATATCGCCGCACACGAAAACCCGCTTTATATCTCGCACATGCTTGGGCACAGTGATACGAGCTTATTGTTCAAAGTCTATGCCCCGTATGTGGCCAATGCATCAAGAAGCGATGGCAGTGCGTTTAATGAGCTGATGAAACAGGAGGGACTATGATGAATGATACTCTCTCATTTGAAGCGCAATGGGATAAGCTTCATGCCTTGCTTGATTTTCAACACGCGCATGACAATACGCTGACCATCATCGCATTAGGCGGGTTATCTCAAGATGTACAACGGCTTTGGTGGCAGTCCGAAGCGCCCTTTGATTTGCAACCTTCGGCACTTTTGCAAGACAGCCTGTCGCTGTATGCCCAGCGTTGCTGGCAGCAATACCGACACGATAGCACTTTGTTTCATGCCCTCAATGAGCACGTAACCGCGTGTTTTGGCTGTCAGCGCCATTGTTATTTTGATCTTGAGTTACACCAACACTATCCCGATCTGCCATTGATTAAGTTTTGGCTCGCGTCAGCATCGTGTTGCTGCCGAGAGTATCCGGTGAATCAGGGAGATTTGTGGCTGCAACACCTCCGCTTAACCCAGGCCATGAGCCTTGCAATGGAGCAACGGTCTTATGATCCGGAACGACTCGTCGGGTATGGCGAACAATGGGTGATGATCATGGATGTGGAAACTCAGTGGGTGGTGGTTTGCAGTGACCAACCCTTTCTGCCGTTTAAGGCATTGGGATTTCAGTTTTGGCATTGTTGCTATCCCTCACCACACTGAGGTCAGCAAGCAATAAAAAACGCAACCCACTCCGGTGACCAACAATAGAAAGGAAAGAAGTAAGAGGGAGCACCGACTAACCAATCGGTGCTCTAAATAAAACGGGAGCACGACAGTGTCAACTACCTTCAGAAGGACCGCTTTTATAAAATCAGGCTCAGGATATTGTTGCCCCAAGTGGAGCAATTTGAAATCGACGGTAACAGATAAGTGGTTTTTATTTGACGTAAGACTGCTCAATCATAGGCCAGGCAGCCATCTAAGAAGATGTATTTAAGAGCTGCTATAAGCACCGCCACGCCAACATATATGGCGTATAACTGTATTTACTATCCACGTAATTTCGGTTACATGGGAAAATCTGGCTCTTCTGAGTCTGCTCCTTCCAACGCCTTTCTTGTGTCGGTAAGGATTTTCGTCAGAGTTGCCAACATGTAGGATTTGAATTTATCAGTAGCCAACGTGCCATCAAAGGTCACTCTAGCCAAGAATCGCTCCATCTCTTTTGAAAACTCTTCACCGTACACAATCTCTTTAAGTGAAGAGATGCGAGCATCTAGCATATCCTTAAAGCCTTCGATCTTGTAGTCTTCGATTTTCTGGAGCACCAAATCAATATTCAGCGCAGCACCATTTCGCTTCAAAAACACCAGATCCCAAACATCTCGATGCCTGATGTATTTCTGTGTAGCAGGAAGAGAGATAATTTTATCAGCCATCACTTCATCAAGAGTCTCCGTGTAAATTAACGTTGATGAGTAACCATCCGGAAGAAAGTCATAGTTCTGAACCAGAGGTAATGGCTCCTTAGTGTAGGCAGGGATATTTGCTATCTCAAGTTTAATTCTCTGTTTAGCTAAGTGTTTTTGCTCCGGCGAAGTCACTACCGCAATTTGCCATTTATCAATATTCAGCTCAGCATACTTCGGATCTTTCTTAAGCGAGCTTGGTTCCTTGACTGTCACCTCAAGCCCGTAACGTTCACCGATGTATTTTTCGATTACCTCCTTCATTTCAATTAACATTTTACTACTGAAATCTTTCCCGCCAGCGAAATCCAAGTCTTCACTATATCGGTTGGAGCCTCTACATAGGCGTAAAGAAGTACCGCCTTGAAAAACGAGTCGATCTAGCAACTTCGCTTCATCTAATGCAAACAAGATATCGTAATGAAGGAGCTCCTTCTCAATAACGGGGCGCATATCCTTTGTGCCACCCTGAGCGAGCGCCATCTCCACTAACAAATCAAAATCTTCTTTCGCCTTAGTCATCTACCATCGCCTCCATATCAATCAAATGCGTATTACGACCCACGCGCTTCAAATCTCTTAATGCGGCAGCCTTTGATGCAACCCTAAGCGGCCTATCGATGGTGATCACCTGACTTAAAATATCTGAAACTGATCGTTTTGTATGAGTGAATTCGATTACTCCGTAATTTGTCTTGTATGTTCCCTTAGCCCCTGTTGTCATCAAGGTGAGTCTGTCTACTGGGATTTGAGAAATAACCCCGTAAGAAGACAATGCCGACTCGAGGCTTACGTAGTTGTACTCGCCTCTTCTAAGAGCGATAGCAATAAGCTCAATTGTCTTCGAGGTGTTTTTGTTTTTTGATAAGCCGTATACGTAGACCCCTCTCGCTGGTCGCTCTAGTAATCCTGTTTTTACTAGGCGAGCTAGGCTATCGTTCAATGACCGAGTGGAATCTTCGTGAAAAATTTTGGCTAAATCTCGGTGTAAAAAGACATACCGACCCTTTGAATCTAGATCGTTAAGTCTGTTAATCGCTAATTCTTGCCTCATCATTTTAAGTCTATAGTTATTACAGCTATAGGCAGTATAACCATCCACTTACCAAAAAATCAACAAGTAGCAGGGTATTACAGGTTTAAGCAGTATAGCTCATTACTTAATTCCAAAAACAACACTTAAGTAAATCGCTGGACTGCAGAGATAGTTTTCCAAAACTGTGACATATGAAACATTGTTAACTGCACCCACATGAATTACTGTTCATGAGCAACAAAATTAACAGTAAATCAACATGCAGAAATAAATATGAATGCAGATATCAATAAGTACATCGAGATAAGAAAAACCCTTCATCGAAATCCAGAGCTGAAGTATGAGGAATTCGACACAAGTCAGTTGGTGGCTGATCACCTAACCAATCTAGGCTACGAAGTGACGACGGGGATAGGAAAAACAGGTGTGAAAGCGGTGCTCTATACCAATAAGCCTGGCCCAACCATAGCCTTTCGCGCCGATTTAGACGCGCTACCGATTTCAGAGCTCAATGACTTTGAGCATAAGTCTCAGAATGAAGGAAAGATGCACGCTTGCGGTCATGATGGGCATACCGCGAGCTTGCTTTGCGCGGCTGAATCTCTCATGGCTAACAAGGATGCGTATTGTGGGAACATCGTGATCATTATGCAGCCAGCAGAAGAAGGCGGTGCTGGAGCCAAAGCCATGATTGATGACGGCGTTCTTGAAAATCCTCGAGTCGATAAGATCTTTGGCTACCATAATAGACCGGGCTTTAAACAAGGGCTGGTCTTTGTTAAGTCGGGCTCTGCGATGGGTGGGAACACTAGCCTGGCCATCAACATTACTGGCAAAGGAGGGCACGCAGCCATGCCTCACTTGTCACATGATCCCGTTGTTGCTGGCGCAAGCTTTGTGACTCAAGTCCAAACCGTCGTCTCTAGAAAGTTATCCCCTCTGAACTCCGCCGCTGTCACTGTCTCAGAATTCCATGCGGGGCAGGGGCACAATGTGATTGGTTCAGACGCTCAACTGAGCTTAAGTGTACGTTCCGATCATAAAGACACCGATGAACTATTGGTCCGTGAAATAGAAAAAACACTGAAATGTGTCTGTGAACAATTCAATTGTACATACGAACTCACCACCCTACTTTCGATTCCTGCCCTCGTTAACCATCGTCAAGAAACCAGTGATGTGATTGATGCATGTCAGGACAGCTTTGATAGCGATAATTTACTCGAAATAGATTACATGCCAACGATGGGGGCTGAAGATTTTAGCTTTTATCTGCTGGAAAGACCCGGTTGTTATTTCTTTATCGGTAATGGCGAAGATTCCGCGTATTTGCATAATCCTCATTACGATTTCAACGACAACAACATCGCGGTAGCGAGACAAGTGTATATGGATTTAGCACAATTTTATCTAGGGAGAGATAAATAGTGGAAAACGTAGATAAACTATCACCAAGACCCGAAACCATTAAAGACAACCGTTTTCTAGCCTGGGTTGAGGCGACGGGGAATAAATTGCCGCACCCGTTTTTACTGTTCGTCTATCTCGCTGTCTTTGTTATGGTGATCTCAGCCGTCTTAAACTATTTCGGTATCAACACCTATAACCCTAAGACTGCCGAAACTTATCCGATCAAGTCTCTGCTGTCTGGAGATGGGATCGCTTACATGTTCACGAATTTCGTGAAAAACTTTGTCAATTTCCCGCCGCTGGGCACCATTATTACGGTGATGCTGGGTATTGGCCTGGCCGAGCGAGTTGGTCTTCTGTCTACTCTTCTAACACAGACCGTCGCCAAAGCGCCGCGCCACTTATTGACGTTTTGTGTATTTCTTGCCGGTATCTGTGGCTCTATCGCTTCTGACGCCAATTACCTCATATTGATCCCATTAGTCGCAATGGTCTTTCATAGCGTTGGTCGTAACCCATTAGCCGGGGCTGCCGCAGCGTATGCGGCAGCTGGCGCCGGCTTTGATGCAAGCTTGTTTATCACCGTCGGTGATGCCCTGTTTGCGGGGATTGCAACGGATGCCGCTCGCATCGTTGACCCTGACGCGTACGTCAGTGCGGTAGACAACTACTATTTTGTCGCTTCTTCAGTATTTATCTTAGCGACTGTCGGAACGCTCATCATTGATAAAGTGGTAGAGCCACGTCTGAACAAAATACACCCATTGTCCAGTATGCAGAAAGAGCAGCCAACGGCTGACGTCAATATGACCTCAGAGGAAAAGTTAGGCTTAAAGCGTGTCGCCTGGTTTACGCTCGGTTATCTCGCGTTTGTGATGGCATTGGTTTTACCTGAATCCTCTGCACTAAGAAATGCCGATGGTGGCTTAATTCCATCACCGTTTCTCAAAAGCCTAGTGCCTTTCATGTTTTTTTACTTTCTAGGCATTGGGGTTATTTATGGAAAAACCGTTGGGAAAATAGCGCAAATAGAAGATATCCCGGCACTGATGGCGGAATCAGTGAAAGCTCTTGCGACCACACTGGTGTTATTTTTGGCTATCGCTCAATTTATTGCGTATTTTAAATGGACGGGAATTGGGAATTTAGTCGCCTTCGAAGGAGCTCACTTTTTACAGTCAGTAGGATTTGATGGGTATGCGCTGATCATCAGTTTTATTTTGATCACTTGTATCTGTAACGTCTTCATGACCAGTGGAAGTGCGCAGTTTGCGCTGTTTGCTCCAATTTTCATTCCAATGCTTATGCAATTGAATATTGAACCGGCATTCACGCTTGCGATGTTCCGTATTGGGGACAGTGCAACGAACATCATCTCTCCAATGTCACCGTACTTCAGTGTCGCATTGGTCTATATGCAAAGCTACAAGCCTGAATTACGCATCGGAACCTTGATGGCAACAATGTTGCCGCTCGCGATTGGTTTCCTTGTATTCTGGACAGCTTTCTTACTATTGTGGACCGGTCTTGGTCTCGATGTTGGTCCAGGCGTATCGATGTATATTAATTGATCAGATACCGCTCATAACGAATGAGGGCTTCGCCCTCATTCTTTTCTATATGTGACTTCTCACCGCCTTACTAGGCGATGTTTCTTGTTTCGTAGGCTATTGCTCGATATACCGAGTCTTACACAAGACTCCGCAAGCAGATACGACCGTCCAGCCGCGTTGGTGTTTCGAACTGCTGCTCCATAACGGTTACCTTGCCACACTCTGCAACTAGGCTATGCGGGGTCTTCTTGGTCAGTTAGTTAAAAATCGGTTTTACTTTCTACACTTGGTTTTCGTTACAGAAATTCGAACATAGACAATTTAAATTGCTATCGCAATTTCGACTTATATCACCGCCCTCATCGGGCGATGGTTTACGCCGATTTTGCTAACCCTTACAACCACGCATACTTTCTTATTTACCATGGCGGCGACAAAACTTACCAAACTCTTCGGGAGTGAGTGTCACTCAGAACCGGTTTATTGATTGAACATCATGATGTAGGTGTTAGGACCTGCAGCCTAGCTTCAGCACACGCGGTTTCAAGCTTTTGTGGTAAGACATCATCAGAAATTAGATAATGAAAATCCATTAAGTCACCGATTTTATAAGTAGTGACTTGATTGATGGTTTTCTTTTCTGCTACTAAGTATTTTTTAAGACTTCTCTCCATTACTAAACTGGCGATATTTGATACCAACATATCAGAAGTCGTCACACCAAACGTGTCATGAACACCGACAGATGAAATAAAGACTTTCTGAAAGACCATTGGCGTGAGAATGTCATTAGAAGCTGAAATAAAAATATCATGCACCGCGTTATAATTGCCTCCTTGCAAAATTGCTTTGCAATTGGGCTTATTCTTTAGCGCTAAAAAAACGTTTAAAGATGCTGTAACCCCGGTAAATTTCATATGATCGGGTATAGAGCCAATGATATCAGCGTTTAGAACTCCGTTATCAAAATACACTACATCATTCATTTCGATAAAATCAGAGACAACGGCCGAAATATAGTTATTGACTTTTACTGGCGAAAAAGCAGTAACAGAGCTAGATCTCTGAGATACAGTCTCAGGCGAAAGTGCTTCCGAAGGTTTTACTTCAATACCTTCTGAAGCTTCATCATACACAATTGGATTACCACGGCGGATATATCCGCCGTAGTATTCAAGGGGAAAAGAATGAGCAGCATTGGAGCTTAAATCTCGACGAACGGTCATTTCTGATACTTCTAAAAGACGGGCGATTTCTTTCAAATGAATTTTATCGCAGTGTTTTAGGCATGCTTCAATTCGTCGAAGTCTTTCTAACTGCTTTGTAACCATATTTCTCCATTTTCGGCCTGTTACAGCCAAAGGCTTCTTGCTCTTAGTAACCATTCGTTATTGGGTTTTCACCCGAGACAATACTCACACTGGCACTCGCACCAACTCGAGAAGCACCTGCGTCAATCATAGCTTGTGCCGTTTCTCGTGTGCGAACGCCGCCAGATGCTTTTACCCCGATTTCGTTGCCAACAGTATCACGCATTAACGTAATATGCTCAACAGTTGCCCCCCCAGTAGAAAAACCTGTTGAGGTTTTCACATAATCTGCCCCTGCACGCTTGCAGATGTGACACAACTCAACAATTTGCTCGTTAGTGAGTAAACAAGTTTCAAAGATCACTTTGAGCAGCGTTTGTCCACACGCATCCTTAATTGCCGAAATTTCCCGCTCAACCTCTCCCCATTTGGCATCCAGTACATCGCTGACATTAACGACCATATCGATTTCGTCAGCACCTAGAGAGATGGCATTCTGAGTTTCAAATACTTTAACAGCTGTCGTATTGGCTCCTAATGGGAAACCGATAACTGTGCAAATTTTCACATTTGATGCTTTTAGACGCTGCGCACAGTGTTCAACAAAGCGCGGATTCACACAAACAGAGAAAAACTGATGGTCATGAGCTTCATCACATAGAGTATTGATTTGGTCCGTTGTTGCGTTCGCTAATAACAGTGTGTGATCGATGTAGTGATTCATAAGGTTACCTCGTCTTTTAATATTGAGAACAAACAATGTTACTTAAATAACACAAAAAGGAACAAATGTTCAAATAATAACCTAAAAGTGTGACGAAACATATGATTCCACACTTTGAAACCACTAAAAGCATCATTTAAGTGATTAAGATCTCAGCAATCACTCATGGATATCGATTAATGTTAATTTTATAACAACGATAGGAAACATTGAAAATGAAAACAATTGCAGTTATCGGCTCTAATATGGTCGATCTCATTTCATATACTGATCGTATGCCAAAAGAGGGGGAAACATTAGAAGCCCCGTCATTCAAAATGGGCTGTGGTGGTAAAGGTGCAAATCAAGCGGTTGCGGCTGCAAAAATGGGCGCTGATGTTGTGATGGTAACCAAAGTAGGTGACGACATGTTTGCTGACAATACCATCAGAAACTTTCAATCTTATGGCATTAATACTCAATATGTCAGTAAAGTCCCTCAGACTTCAAGCGGTGTGGCACCGATATTTGTTAACTCAACGTCTCAAAACTCTATCTTGATCATCAAGGGGGCGAACGATTTTCTAAAGCCCGCTGATATAGACAAAGCAGAAAGCACATTGGTTGAATGTAGCTTGATTGTACTTCAGCTAGAAGTGCCGCTTGAAACCGTATACGCCGCTATAGAATTTGGCAACAAGCATAATATTCCTGTCTTACTAAACCCTGCCCCTGCAGTCCCCGAACTTGATATTGAATATGCATGCCGTTGTGACTTCTTTGTTCCTAACGAAACGGAACTAGAAATTTTAGTGAACAAACCAGTTGAAACTGTAAAGCAGATAAAAGAAGCAGCAACGATCCTTCTTAATAAAGGCTTGAACAACATCATCGTCACAATGGGCTCAAAAGGTGCGCTTTGGTTAAGCAAAGACGGCCAAGATGTGTTTATTGAACCAACCAAAGTAAATGCAGTGGATACCAGTGGTGCCGGTGATGCATTTATTGGCAGCTTCTCTCACTACTTTATGCAAACTGGTGATATAGAAAAGTCGCTCGAAAAAGCATCATTATTTGCGGCATTCAGTGTGACAGAAAAAGGGACGCAGTTCTCTTATCCAAGTATCGAACAATTCAAAGAGTTCGAAGAGAAGCACTCAAAATAGTCTAACGGTCTGAATTAATAATTAAAAATGGCTCATTATCTTTAATGGGCCACAGATAACTAATACCGAAAGGAACCCTACCATGATAAAAAATAATACCACTCAAGGCTCTGATGGCTACTTGGATAAAACACCCATATTTCAATTTATACTATTATCCTGCTTATTTCCTTTATGGGGATGTGCGGCAGCATTAAATGATATTCTCATAACTCAATTTAAGTCTGTTTTTGAGTTATCCAATTTTGCAAGTGCATTGGTACAAAGTGCTTTTTATGGTGGTTATTTTTTAATTGCCATTCCCGCTTCCCTCGTCATCAAGAAATCGTCGTATAAAGTTGCCATTATGATTGGCTTATCACTTTATATTTTTGGTTGCGCGGCATTTTTCCCAGCTTCTCATATGGCAACCTATACCATGTTCCTTGCAGCGATCTTCGCTATCGCTGTTGGTCTTTCTTTCCTTGAGACAGCTGCGAATACATACTCTTCAATGCTAGGACCAAAATCACATGCCACACTGCGTTTGAATATTAGCCAAACATTTTATCCTGTCGGCGCTATTGCGGGCATCTTACTTGGTAAGTACCTCATTTTCCAAGAAGGAGCGAGTTTAGAGTCTCAAATGGCAGCCATGTCCTCGGAGCAAATTCATGCTTTCCGTCTAGAGATGCTCGAACATACACTGAAGCCATATAAATATATCATCTTCATTCTGATCGGTGTCCTAGCACTATTCATGTTCACTCAATATCCTAAATGTAAAGTTGTCCAACAAAACGGCAAAAAAGCGCCTTCAATTGGTAAAACCTTGAAGTACTTATCAACCAATAACCGCTTCAAAAAAGGCATCATCGCTCAATTCCTATATGTGGGGATGCAGGTTGCGGTCTGGTCGTTCACAATACGCTTAGCGCTAGAGATGGCTGACATCAACGAACGTGCCGCCTCCAACTATATGGTTTACTCCTTTGTCTGTTTCTTCATTGGTAAATTCATCGCCAATATTTTGATGACTAAATTCTCAGCTGAGAAGGTACTTATTGCCTATTCCGTGATTGGCATGGCGTTTTTAGCTTATGTGTCGTTAGTTCATGATTTCAGTGCCGTATACGTAGCCGTTGGTGTGAGTATTCTGTTTGGTCCTTGCTGGGCAACTATCTACGCAGGAACACTAGATACGGTAGATAACGAGTACACAGAAACAGCGGGCGCGGTAATTGTGATGGCTATTGTTGGTGCAGCAGTCGTACCGGCGATACAAGGCCTTGCGGCTGATGTGGTTGGTATGCAGTTATCGTTCTTGGTGAATTTCATCTGCTTTGGTTACGTTGGCTACTACTTCTTAGGTGAAATGAAACACAAAAAACAAAATGAGCTGCAATCTACATTAACCGAACAAGCCAATTAATATCGTAAAGGCCGCTTCGCAGTGGCCTTCCTCTCTGGAGATAAGATCATGTATACCATTCCATTAAGCAAAGCACAGTTTAAACAACAAGAAGAGATCTTAATTCAATCTGAACACTTCAAAGTCTCAGGGTTTAAATATCAATCAGGGATTGAAGCTCTAAAGATTGAAAATACGCAAGGATATCTGACTATTCTTCCCTATATGGGCCAAATGATTTGGGACGCACAATTCTTAGGTGAAGATCTGTGTATGAAGAATATGTTCTCAGAGCCAAAACCAAGTAATGAAATAGTGGCTACGTACGGATGCTTTGCTTTTCATTCAGGCTTAATTCGTAACGGCTGTCCTAGCCCAGAAGACGACCACCCACTGCATGGTGAAATGCCGTGTGCGAATATGGATAAAGCATGGTTAGAAATCGATGAGCATCAAATCACCATAACTGGTGAATATGAATATGTAATGGGCTTTGGCAACCACTATCTGGCCACCCCCTCAGTTTCAATCAAGAAAGATGCCTCTATATTTGAGATTAAGATGAAGGTCCAGAACTTAGCATCGGTTCCTATGCCACTTCAGTATATGTGCCACATGAATACGGCATACTTCCCACAAGCCAAGATGGTGCAAAACATACCCGCCAGTGCTGTCAAGTTACGTGAATCTATCCCAAGCCATGTAAAACCAACACCACAATGGCTCGACTTCAATGAAGCGTTAAAAATGCAGGCGTCACCTATTGAGCAGCTTACTACACCAGAAATGTACGATCCTGAAATCGTCTACTTTATGGACAATTTGTCTCAGTACACAAAGGAGGCGAAGTTTGAAGTGGATATAGCGAATGGAAAAAGATTAATAACCCGATTCAATACTGCGGAACTCAACTACGCAACACGCTGGATTTTGTACAATGGAGACCAAAAAGTAGGGGCTTACGTCCTGCCTGCAACCTGTCGGCCAGAAGGTTACCTGTCTGCTAAAGAAAATGGAACATTGATTCATTTACAGCCAAAAGAAGTAAGAGAGTTTACTGTCACGACAGGTATTGTTCAGACGAAGTGATAAAGATAGGTATGGTGCTTGGATGTGGGGAAAAATTAACTGCTTACCTTACAATCGATCAAAACTGGCGATCGGCACCCAGGCTCACATCAATAGACAAATAACTTAATAATCAATACTTTAAACTATTTCAAATCATACATTACGTTGCGAAATAAAGTTTAAATGGCAGGACGTTCGTTACTGAGGAAGGGAGCTCCTTGAGCGGTATACTTTAGGCCCCAATAGGTTCGTATTCCCAACCTATTGGGGCCTAAAAGCAACAAAAAAGTGTCTCACTTCTGTCTCACCACTGAGACAGAGGCTACGCTAACACTCTGTTAATCGAAGACAAAAAAGGATCACCAACGATCACCCCCAAGGGTTTTGACTATTGGGGAAGGGGAGCATTACGGCCATCTGCACGGCTAAATATACGTTGTGATTGCCGACTTTGACATCGACAAGTCCGCTAACTGAGACACCCTCATATCGTCAAGATGGCACGACAAGAGAGGAAAAGAAGAGAAGAAAAAATGATGCGAGATCAGTCAAACTAGCGTAATAAAGCCGCACTTTCATACTGGACAAACGAACAGTTGAGGTTATAGTGATAGATGACATGTTCACCAATAGATCTCAATGTTGAGCCATTGGTGAAAGAAATCGCAGTTGGGATAGGAAGGCGGCAACCCACGGAAATCGCATGAACATCCCCGTTATTCAAGGGCTCTGAGAACCTTGCTTAAGTAGTTTACATCCATCGCACAC
>NZ_JAWOVM010000042.1:0-40790 GCF_033339895.1 Vibrio sp. 1751 | reverse complement strand
GAACGCCCAACAAAAATTCAGGCAGAAGCGATTCCACAAGCGTTGGACGGTCGTGACATTCTAGCGTCAGCGCCAACAGGAACTGGTAAAACGGCCGCCTTCGTCCTGCCAGCATTGCAATACTTGCAAGACTTCCCTCGTCGTAAGCCTGGGCCTGCGCGTATTTTGATCCTAACGCCTACTCGCGAACTGGCGATGCAAATTGCCGATCAAGCACGTGCTTTGGCAAAAAATACCAAACTCAACATTTTCACCATCACTGGTGGTGTTCAGTACCAAGAGCACGCCGACATCCTTGCAACAACGCAAGACATTGTGGTTGCGACACCTGGCCGTTTAAAAGAATACATTGATGCAGAACGTTTTGATTGTCGTGCAATCGAATGGTTAATCCTTGATGAAGCAGACCGTATGCTAGATATGGGTTTTGCTCCTACTGTCGATCGTCTATCTAACGAATGTCGCTGGCGTAAGCAAACCCTTCTGTTCTCAGCAACGTTAGAAGGGAAAGGCGTAGAAGGCTTTACCGCTGATCTGTTGAATGACCCAGCAGAGATCGATGCAAAATCGCCGCTGCGTGAGCGTAAGAAAATTGCTCAGTGGTACCACCGAGCTGATGATGCTGAACACAAACTGGAATTACTAAAACACATTATTACTCAGCAAGCTGAGCGCACTATCGTCTTTTTAAAGACTCGTGAGCGTTTGGCTGAGCTACGAGCGCAGCTTGAAAGTGCACAGATTCCATGTTCTTGGATTCAAGGTGAAATGCCGCAAGATCGTCGTAACAATGCGATTTCTCGCTTCCGCGATGGAACTGTGAACGTGCTGCTCGCGACGGACGTTGCTGCGCGTGGTATCGATCTTCCGGATGTATCACACGTTATCAACTACGACATGCCGCGCACGGCTGATGTTTACCTTCACCGTATCGGCCGTACGGCTCGCGCAGGTAAGAAAGGTAACGCTATCTCAATCGTAGAAGCACACGACCAGCCAATGATGGATCGCGTTGCACGTTATGTGAAAGAAGACATCAAAGAGCGTTTCGTGAAAGAGATGCGTCCTAAACACAAAAAGCCTGTGTTTAAGAAGAAAAAGAAAAAAGACGACAAGAAAAAAGTAGCGAAAAAGAAAACCGCTAAGAAGAAGTGATCTTGTTGGGGCCAAGTAGCTCAAGCTAGAAAATAACAAAGGGTTGGCAATGCCAACCCTTTTTCGTTTGTGCTGATAGAGATTAACGTAGACTACGTCTCAATCAGCTTTATTTTTGCTCTTCGCGTTTAAATACTAACTCTGTTGGCGTCGATTCATCTTCCACAAAGTAGTAACCCGCCGTATCAAACTTAGTCAGGTCTGCAACGCTCTCAACACGGTTTTCAATAATGTAACGCGCCATCATACCGCGCGCTTTCTTCGCGTAAAAACTGATGACCTTGTATTGACCATTCTTACAATCTTTGAATACTGGCGTGATCACTTGCGCATCTAAATTCTTTGGCTTAACCGCTTTAAAGTATTCATTTGATGCAAGGTTGATAAGGACATTATCACCTTGAGCAGAAATCGCTTCGTTAAGCTTGTCCGTAATAACATTGCCCCAAAACTGGTACAAGTTCGTACCTTTGTCGTTTGCAAGCTTGGTACCCATTTCAAGACGGTATGGCTGCATCAAATCAAGTGGTTTTAGTAAACCATAAAGACCCGATAGCATACGCAGATGATCTTGAGCATATTCGAAGTCCGCTTCAGATAAACTTTCGGCGTCTAGCCCGGTGTAAACGTCACCTTTAAATGCAAGAATGGCTTGTCGTGAGTTTTCCGTGGTAAACGTTTCACTCCACTCTTGGAATCGGCCCACATTTAAATCGGCAATCTTGTCGCTCACTTTCATTAAAGAGGCAACATCAGCAGGAGTCAGTTTGCGGCAAACATCGATAAGCTCTTTTGAGTATTCGACCAACTCAGGTTGAGTAAATTTTTCTGTCGCTAACGGAGACTCGTAATCAAGAGTCTTCGCTGGAGAAACTACGATAAGCATGACTTTCCCTTCTCTAATTTTGTTTTTAATAGGGTACAAAAAAAGCCATGCATTGTCTGCATGGCTTTTTACATCGTACTAATAGCTTTCAACTATGAGTGATAGCTCACTTAGTCTTTTTTATCGTTGTACCAAATGCCTTCTTCAAGCTGAGATTTCAGCTCCGGGAAGTCATTCGCATCAAATGTTGGCACTTTTCCTTCACCAAGCTGGCGGTTGTAATCTTTGGCCAGTTTAATCACGATGCCAGATAGCAAGATGATCGCCACCAAGTTGACTATCGCCATCAGACCCATAGAGACGTCAGCAAGCGACCATACGACTGGTAACGAAGCTAGTGCACCAAACATCACCATACCAAGAACAATAACGCGGAAAATGCTTAAGCCCGCTTTATGATTGTGCTCTAGGAAGATTAAGTTCGTTTCAGCATACGAGTAGTTTGCAATGATTGAAGTAAACGCAAAGAAGAAGATTGCCACAGCAACAAAGATGCCGCCCCAATCGCCAACTTGTGAGCTCAATGCTCGCTGAGTTAGCTCGATACCCGTCACTTCTGTTGCTTGACCGACATACTCACCAGACATCAGGATGATAGCCACTGTTGCAGAACAGATAACGATCGTATCCATGAACACGCCTAGCATCTGTACGTAACCTTGAGACGCTGGGTGTGGTGGGTAAGGTGTTGCTGAAGCTGCCGCGTTAGGTGCCGAACCCATACCTGCTTCATTCGAGAATAGACCGCGCTTGATACCGTTAATCATTGCCTGTGCAATTGCGTAGCCAAGACCACCTGCTGCTGCTTCTTGCAGACCAAATGCACTCTTAAAGATAAGCATCAATACATCAGGTAGTTTCTCTAGGTTAGAGAACATGATGAACAGCGCTAGGGCTAGATAAAGTAGTGCCATGATCGGAACGATCATCTCAGCAACTCTTGCGATACGCTTGATGCCACCGAAAATAACAATTGCAGACAGTAAAACAACGGCAATACCGACATACAGGTTATTCCAACCAAATGCGTTGCTCATTGCATTGGCAATTGAGTTAGCTTGTACGGCGTTGAATACCAAACCAAAAGCGATGATTAGGAAAACTGAGAACAACACGCCCATCCAACGCATGCCCAGGCCTTTTTCCATGTAGTAGGCAGGGCCACCACGGTAGTTGCCATCATCATCTTTGGTTTTGTATAGCTGCGCCAGTGTGCTCTCGGCAAACGATGTTGCCATACCAAGCATTGCAATCAGCCACATCCAGAAGATCGCACCAGGACCACCCGCAGTCAATGCAACTGCAACGCCCGCCATGTTACCTGTACCAACACGTGCAGCAAGACTAGTACAAAGCGCTTGGAAAGAGGAAATACCAGCTTTGTCTGCTTTACGACTGTTCTTAAGAACAGAGAACATGTGGCCGAAATGGCGGAACTGAATGAACCCTAATCGAACGGTGAAGTAAATACCAACACCAACAAGAAGATAAACCAGAATCGAGCCCCAGAGGAGATCGTTCATCAAATTGATTAAGTCTGTCATGTGTACCTCAAAGTGAGTTGCGCCAGTCTATGCGTCCTAGCCATCCACCAAATTGCCTGCTAAGTGTCAAAGTGTGCTTAGCTTTTTAAGTAATGTTTATGGGCAATCTAGAATCGTAAACGTCGCTTCATGCATCCATTTTACGTACCAGCGTATTTTTTGACGGGCGGATAATGCAACCTAGGAGCGCAAAAATCAATATGCAACAATGAGAATAACATTGTTATTTTTCACTATAAAGTCACCAAAAAATAACATAAATAGAAGACTTAACACTCAAACTGCGCAACATTTCAATTACCAAACACCAACATAAATAATTATTCCTCATTAAATAGAATGGTAAACCGTATAAACAAGAACAAGCTAGTATTCACAAGGTGTTACATAAATTTACGCTAGTGACTTACCATCTAATTGAACACTATTTCATCAAACTGATTTTATGCAACTTTAACCTTTGCGCAGTGCACCCATTCATCAAATCGAATTAACATAGAAAATCTCTCTATTTAATCGTTTTCTTGAGATCGTTTGTGCATTTTTTATCCACATCGTTGCAATAAAAAGTGTGATTTTGAGAATATTTTTGCACGAAAATGTCATGCTACCGACACAAATGCGAAATATATCATGGTTATTCTCACGGCTATTGTGGTACTTAAAAAACTCCACAAGGACTGGTTACAACAGTTTAGCTTAAGAAAGGTAAAGGTGGCTTATGGAAGGCTTTCAACTAGATGACATTTTTAATCTGGATACTACCTCAACAACCAAATCTCGTGCCAAACCAGTAAAGCGAAAGTGGCGTGAAATAGAAGAGATGAACGACAGACGCAATTTGCTTAAAGAGCTGCGCGAACTTGATGTCTGTACCGATTATAACTTGGAAGACATTAAACTCTAATTCAAACAAAAGGCACCTTACAGGTGCCTTTTGTTTTTTGTTTACAGTGACCGTAAACACCGTGAGTTTATGTACCAAGGTTTAAGTATGAATACCATTATTACTCAATGAGAATCTTCCGTACTTTTTGCCGAGAAATATGCACACGAAATTTTCGTTTGATTCCCAATAAATAAGAAGTGTATCTCACAAACCCGAGAGACGACTTTCGCTCGCTCAGGTTTCATCATTCAGTCTTAAACATACTCAGTATCACTTTGACGAACACGTTCGGCCAACTGCTTATAACGATCAGCAATCGTGTCACCAAATACAGGGTCATCCTCACTGACGCTCCATAAGCTCTCGACATGCTGCCAATCTTCTGTGGTAAATAACTCTTCAATGAGAGGCAAAATTTTTCGCTCTTCTAGCTCCAAGTGGCGCCTTTGCGATTCAATGAAATCTTCTAGGTGAGCGACGAACATGTCTTGTGGCACAACAGCATCCTGAAGGATCATCTCTATCACGGATGAAAACTCTCTGGTTTTACTCGCTAACTCTAGATGTTCTTTCTCTAAATTTTCCATGGTTTGTTGCTTACCATAGTGTTCAAGAAAGTGGTGATAGAGGATATCTTCTTTCGGGTGGTGTACTTTCTCCGAATGATTAGAGAGGTAATCAACAATCTCGCTTACTAACGCATAGTTGATTACACGTTCTTTTTTTATCTCATTAAGCTTATGGCGCAGTATCGCCAACAGACGAACCATATAACCATGTTCGCGTCGAATTCTTTCGATCATCATAGCGTCTCTCCTTAACACCTACTTTTAGTAAGTGTACATGAGAAATTTACTATCAGCCTCGAGCGTGCTCAAAAAAACAGCGATCATAGCATCCATGATCGCTGTCTCTTCATTTATACCGTTAATGGCAAATGCCAGTTAATTGGTGCTTTTTCTTGTGATGTAAGCAACTGGTTTGCTTGAGAGAAATGCTTACAACCGAAAAAGCCTCGATGTGCAGAAAGTGGCGATGGGTGTGGGGCAGCTAACACATGGTGCTTATTGCGATCGATAAAACGACCTTTCTTCTGTGCATGTGAACCCCATAGCAAGAACACTACACCTTCTTGATGCTGATTAATGGCTTCAATCACTCGATCAGTAAACGTTTCCCAACCTGTCTTTGAATGTGAATGCGCTTTACCTTGCTCCACCGTTAATACCGTATTGAGTAACAATACGCCTTGTTCAGCCCAGCTTTGCAAAAAACCATGCTGAGGGATTTGGAAACCTTTAATATCTTGCGCCAGCTCTTTATACATATTAACCAGTGACGGTGGCGTTTTAATGCCAGGAAGTACAGAGAAACACAGGCCATGCGCCTGATTTGGGCCGTGGTATGGGTCTTGTCCTAGAATCACGACCTTAACGTCTTTGAACTCGGTAAAACGAAACGCGTTAAAGACATCTTTTGCGGGAGGAAAAATAGCTTTGCCTGCGGCGCGTTCGGCTTCAACAAAATTCAAGGTGTCTACAAAGTAGCTCTGCTTTTTCTCTTCGCCGATCACATCGTGCCAAGTGGGTGACTGATTCATGGAAAGTTCCTGTCCTAAATTTTGCTTCTATTCTAACGAGCGAAACTCAAACAAACAAAAACTTACCACGAACTTGAGACAAGTAATAAAAGACTAATGCTTCTGTGGCGTTCGAAAATGCCCCTGTCCGGTAATGTGACGATTAGGCATCGGTAAGCGAAGCACACGACGAGTGTAAGTATAAGGAGTAAAAGAGAATGGTCGAGACATGTTGGCATCCTTCTTTGCTAATTCAGAGATTGATGTTCAATGACTAAGAAAGAAAGGTGCCAACTTTGTGGTTACGCCATTAACTGTCAATGGCCGCTAAATGGAATTGACGCAACGTGTTGATCTCTTGCTGCCAAATATCTGGATCAATTGTTTCCAAAATCAGAGGGATACCATCAAAACGAGGGTCTTTCGCGATGTACTCAAAGCAATCCCACCCGATCTCTCCTTTACCTAGAGAATGGTGGCGATCTACTTTGCTGGCAAACTCTACTTTTGAATCATTTAGATGCATTGCTCTTAAATAGTGCATACCTACGATACGGTCGAACTCTGCAAAGGTGCGCTCGCAATCTTCTTTTGTACGTAAGTCATAACCAGCCGTAAAGGTATGGCAGGTATCAATACAAACGCCGACACGATCTTTATCTTCCACTTGCTCGATGATTTCAGCTAGGTGCTCAAACTTCCAGCCTAAGTTAGTGCCTTGACCTGCCGTATTCTCGATAACAGCGATCACATTCGGCACCGCTTTATGCGCAAGATTGATCGACTCGGCGATCGTCGCGAGACACTCCTGTTCAGAGACTTTCTTTAGGTGACTGCCCGGATGGAAGTTAAGCAAAGTCAGCCCCAACTGATTACAACGCTCCATTTCATCAATAAATGCCGCGCGGGATTTATTCAGCTTTTCTTCTTCCGGCGCACCCAAGTTAATCAGATAAGAATCATGGGGAAGAATATGCTCTGCTCCGAAACCCAGCATTTTACAGTTCGCTTTAAACGCACTGATGGTTTTTGCTTCTAAAGGCTTCGCCACCCACTGGCGTTGGTTTTTTGTAAATAGTGCGAAGGCATTCGCGCCAATTTCACGAGCTCTCAACGGAGCTTGATCGACCCCACCAGCAGCAGAGACATGTGCACCAATGAGTTTATTCCCAAGCTTGTTTTTCATGTTTGTCATTTAATCACTTTAGACTTTCAGTATTGCTACCTAAATACAGATAGTTGCGTTAACCAGTTTAAACTTTAATCTCAATTTGTAGTAAATTTACAACAAAACCAGTTATTAAATATTTTTTATATTCTCAAATAAATTGTAATTAGTTTGTTTTCAAAGGTTTTATTGATTTAACTCAATAAAATCACCTTAATAAAAATAATGTTTTTGGTTGTTTTTTGACTTAAATCAATATTAAAATAGTGGATATTAGCTATATAATACTCAGCTCAACGAAAATTCGAAAATTAACACCAATAATCACCACGTAAGTGGTCTAGGAGATAGTGATGATCCAAGGTATCCAAATTACAAAAGCGGCAAACGACGACCTACTAAACTCTATCTGGCTATTAGATAGCGAAAAAAATGAAGCTCGCTGTGTTGCTGCAACTGCTGGCTACGAAGCAGACCAAGTTATCGCAATCAGCGACCTAGGTGAATACGAAAGCCGTGAAGTTGCAATCGAAACTGCTCCTCGTATCGAAGGCGGCCAACACCTAAACGTGAACGTGCTTAAACGCGAAACACTAGAAGATGCAGTTGCACACCCAGAGAAATACCCACAACTAACTATTCGTGTTTCTGGTTACGCAGTACGTTTTAACTCGCTAACTCCAGAGCAACAACGTGATGTAATCGCTCGTACTTTTACTGAGACTCTATAATCTCTCAGTAAACTAGCTCGCTAGAATTTAAAAAGCTTGGTCTGCAATGACCAAGCTTTTTTTGTTTCAGAATCCTTCTAAACCCTTTCTATAATGGAAAGCAACTCGCCTCTAAGGTGCATTTCTTTGCGAAGGATCTTTCTGAAACGCTTGCGCTAAAGAGGTTGGATCACGCCTATCTCTTTGCAGTGACGCCCCTTCAGCCCACCAAATCAATTGATGCATAGTGCGATTCATATAGTTATCCCACTGCGTCTGCTCCGACTCATCCTCAGCAACGCCCTGTTCATCAAACACTTCTTGCGCTTTCGGAATGTGGATCATCGCAGAGACAGGTAGACATCCAAGTTCAGATAAGAAGGTACGCATAGAAACGGCAGCTCTAACACCACCCCATTGTCCGGCAGAATAGGTCACGATAGCACTCGGCTTGTAAGAAAACAGCGAACTGCCGAAATGGTTAAGCGTGTTCGCCAGAGCAGGACTCATCGAATGGTTATATTCCGGGCTAACCATCACATACCCATCCGCATGTTTGATTTTGTCTGCCAGCTCACTTAGGTTCTGCGGAACTTTAGAGCGGTGATAAGCAAACTCGGGCTTAAACACATCACCAAAGTCGTAATTCAAAGGGTCGATGATTTCGACCGTATGTTGCGAATGTTGACTCGCGATGAGTTTTTCACACGCTTTACTGACTCGCATTCCTAAACGGGCTGGTCGTGGTGGCGTGCTGTCTCTCACTGAGCCAAGAAAAATCAAAAAATGCATGCTTCTCTTTCCATCTCATTTAGTTAAGTTCGTTTCTCAATCATAAAGAGAGTCAAAACTTACCGACAATAAAAAAGGTGAATGATTACTCATTCACCTCTCGTTATTTCTGTTTTTGATACTTACTATACTTTGAAGCTTACTGCACGCGGCGCAGTACTTGTTTCAATGCGTCAAAGTCTGCGTCGAGCTCTTCCGATAGCAGCTCCATCGCAGCGTGCTTCGCTAGTGGCGCAGGAAGCTCGATATCGGATTCTAGAATATCATCCACGACTTCTTTGAACTTCGCAGGGTGAGCAGTACATAGGAACAGACCGGTTTCACCGTCTTGCAATTGTTCTTCAAGCACTCGGTAAGCAATCGCACCATGCGGTTCGCATAGGTAGCCTAGAGCATGTAAATCTTTCACTGACTGTGCGCTTTGCTCATCAGATACTGCGCCTTTACCTAACGTCTCCAAGCCCCACTCTTTCACGCGGCACAGCTCTTCAATACGAGGCCAGTTGTTTGGTTGGCTCACGTCCATCGCGTTCGATGTTGTTGCGACTGTTGGTTTTGGCTCCCACTTACCTGTTTCTAGGTAGCGAGGAACCGTGTCATTGGCATTAGTTGCCGCGATAAAGCGTTTGATAGGCAAGCCCAGCGCTTTTGCCAGTAGACCAGCAGTTAGGTTACCAAAGTTACCACTTGGTACTGATACCACTAGGTTTTCACGCTCTTGCTTGCTCATTTGCGCAGCTGCTTCAAAGTAGTAACAGATTTGCGCCATCAAACGGCTGATGTTGATTGAGTTTGCAGAGTTCAGACCGATCTCTTCACGCAGTGCAGAATCATCAAAAGCTTGCTTAACCAGTGCCTGACACGCATCGAAGTCTCCATCGATCGCGACAGTATGGATGTTCTTACCAAGCGTACAGAATAGCTTCTCTTGCAGTGGGCTGATCTTACCTTTCGGGTAAAGAATCACAACGTTGATGTCTTCCATACCGTAGAAAGCATGCGCAACGGCTGCGCCAGTATCGCCGGAAGTTGCAGTCAGAATAGTGATCTTGCCGCCGTCCGAAACCGCAGCAAGAGATTGCGCCATAAAGCGACCACCAAAGTCTTTAAATGCAAGCGTTGGACCATGGAACAGTTCCAGAGCGTAAACACCGTCTTTGACCTGATTAATTGGCGCAGGGAATTGGAATGCAGCATCAACAAGAGCATTCACTTGCTCCTCTGTAAGTTCATCTCCAATTAACGCCGATAGAATCTTAGTGCTACGAGAGACAAAGTCTTCTGCAAGCAGCGCATCGATATCTTCAAATTTTGGTAATTCCGATGGGAAAAATAGGCCTTGATTGCGACCTAACCCTTGGCGAACGGCTTGGCCAAAGGAAACTTGTTCATCATTTTCTTTTATATTGTAAAGCTTCATAGCTCACTTCCTGTTACTTTCGAACCCTGCTTATCTAGACGACAAACGTGGACGAATCCTTCTTCGTTTTGTACGTAGTTTTGTTCTAACCAGCGAGCAACTCGCTCAGCGACATCTTTCTCTTTGCAAATACTGAACAGTGTCGGACCACTGCCAGAAATACCGGTTGCCAATGCACCCGCAGACGCTGCGTATTGACGTGCATTCGCAAAACCTGGAAGCAGTTTCTCACGATACGGTTCTGCGATCACGTCTTTGATCATTTTTGCAGCAAGTTCTGGCTGACCAGAATGACACGCATGAATAAAGCCCGCAAGGTGGCGACCATGAGCAATGATATCTTGTCGGCGGTATTGAGATGGTAGGATCTCACGCGCTTCCGCCGTTGATACCTTGATACCCGGATACGCCATCACCCAGTACCAATCATCAAAGCAAGGCACTTCTTGACTGATGATACCCAACTCTTCAAGCATCAGTTGCACACCACCAAGGTAACATGGCGCAACGTTGTCGTAGTGAATACCACCAGAGATCTTGCCTTCCATCTCTCCCATCAGCGCCAATAATTCTGTCTCGTTAAGTGGCTGTCCATGGAATCGGTTCAATGCATCTAATGCAGCGACGATAGAACATGCACTTGAGCCTAAACCAGAGCCAATTGGCATGTTCTTTTCTAGCGTCATCTCAAGTGGTTTTAGCTCAACGCCTTTTTTGTCTAACTCACGAGCAAACACGAGCCAACAGTCGTAGACGATGTTCTCTTTTGGTTCAGTTGGCAATTTCTCAACAAAATCACCCGCCGTTTTAAGGCTGAACGGATCAGCCCCAGATTTCACCAATACACGGTCACCCAATAATGTGCCATCCACTGGAGATACGGCAGCCCCCAGCACATCAAAGCCAACGCTTACATTACCAATTGATGCTGGGGCATAAACCACTACATCCATATCACTTGAACTCATTATTGTTATACCCCTAGTTTCCAACCTAAAGTACGCATCACGTCAGAAAATACACCCGCAGCCGTTACTTCGGTGCCTGCACCATAGCCACGTAACACTAGTGGGATTGGCTGATAGTAACGGCTGTAAAATGCCAGTGCGTTTTCACCGTCCTTGATTTTATACATTGGATCGTTTTCATCCACCGCAGCGATGCTTACTGTGCACTTGCCCTCATTAATCTCACCAACGTAGCGCAGTACTTTGCCTTCTTCCGCTGCCTTTGCAGATAATTCTTTAAAGTAGGCGTCTGCTTCAGGTAAACGCGCCATAAATTCATCAACGCTACCAGAATCATCAAAACCTGGTGGCAGTGCTTGATCAACCACAACGTCTTCTAGTTCTAGAGACATGCCTGCTTCACGAGCTAGGATCAGAAGCTTACGCGCGACATCCATACCAGAAAGGTCATCACGAGGATCCGGTTCAGTAAAACCATTTTCTTTTGCGATATTAGTTGCTTCACTTAGGCTCATACCTTCATCTAACTTACCGAAGATGTATGACAGAGAGCCAGAAAGAATACCGCTGAAGCGCTCTAGCTCATCACCCGCTGAGATTAGGTTTTGCAGGTTTTCGATTACCGGTAGACCCGCCCCCACAGTTGTTTCGTACATCAGCTTGCGACGAGAGCTGCGCGCAACATCGCGAAGCTGATGGTAGTAAGCCATGCTTGCTGTATTTGCTTTTTTATTTGGTGTAACGACATGGAAACCAGCAGCTAAGAAATCAGCGTATTGATTCGCGATATCTTCACTTGATGTACAGTCAACCAATACTGGGTTGATGATGTGGTTACGTTGAACCAAAGAAATCAAACGCGCTAGGCTGAACTCTTCTGTCGCTGCCGACATACGATCACGCCAATGATCGAGTGGAAGACCTTCACTATCAAGCAGAAGACCTTTGCTGTTTGCCAAGCCACACACGCGGATCACGATGCCTTTTTCCGCAAGCTTCGCCTGTTGACGCTCGATCTGATCCACCAGCTCACCACCAACGCCGCCAATACCAACCACGAATACGTCTAAGAAGTGCTTAGAGTTGAATAGGTTTTCGTGACACGCTTTGATCGCTTCAGAGATTTTATCTTCAGGAATCACGGCTGAGATAGCACGCTCAGATGAGCCCTGTGCGATGGCTACAATGTTTACGTTCACTTCAGCAAGAGATGAGAAGAAGCGAGATGCAACACCGCGCGATGTACGCATGCCGTCACCAACCAACGTTATGATTGAAACATTATCAATAAACTCGACCGGCTCTAATAAGCTATCTTTCAGTTCCAACTCAAACGCATCGGCCAGTACTTGTTGCGCTTTTGCTTTATCTTCTGCCTCAATACAGAAGCTAATGCTGTACTCAGAAGAAGACTGAGTAATAAGAACAATAGACACACCAGCGGAAGACATTGCGCCAAATACGCGGCTTGCCATGCCAACCATACCCTTCATACCTGGGCCGGAGACGTTAACCATGGTTAGGTCGTTTAGCGTCGTGATACCTTTGATCGCCAGATTGTCTTCACCAGTGTCTTGCCCAATCAGAGTTCCTGCACCTTGTGGGTTAAAGCTGTTTTTGATCAGACATGGGATATGGAATTGTGCGATTGGGGCGATGGTTTTCGGGTGCAGAACGGAAGCACCGAAGTAAGAAAGCTCCATCGCTTCTTGATAGCTAAGAGATTTCAGTAGGCGAGCATCTTCGACTAAGCGAGGGTCACAGTTGTACACACCATCTACGTCTGTCCAGATCTCACAGCAATCTGCGCGCAGACACGCCGCAAGAACCGCCGCTGAGTAGTCTGAACCATTACGACCTAGTGTAACTAGTTCACCTTTCTCGTTACCGGCAGTAAAACCAGGCATGATGTTCACATGACCTTGAGGAAGAGGATTCTGGCGGAAGTTCTGAGTCGAAACTTCAACATCGACCATGGCTTCTAGGTGATCGCCTTTTGCGTATAGATACTCGACTGGGTCGATAAGATGCGCAGGTTGGCCTTTCGCTTCAAGCACTGCCTTCATCAATTGAATTGAAACGCGTTCGCCTTTGCTGATGATGCGTGCATTGACGTTATTTGGGCACATGCCAAGAAGGTTGATGCCATGAACGAACTGGCGTAATTGAGAGAGAGAAGTTTTCACTTGGTTATCGAAAGCTGAACCATCGATATTGGGTAGTACTGCTTGGATTTGAGTGAAGAGCGTTTTAAACGACTCCTCCAACTCTTTGATTTGTAGTTCTGCTTCACCATTGCGCAATGCGCCTTCAATGACCGCAACCAATTTGTTTGTTGTTTTACCAGGAGCGGAAAGAACAACCGCTACTTCTTCTTGTTGAGCGTTATTGGCAATAATGTCTGCCGCTCTCAAAAAGCGATCTGCATCAGCTAGTGATGATCCGCCAAACTTCAATACTCGCATCCCTTCCTCCGGTATATCTTCTTAAATTTGTCTAAATTCTGGATAAAAAAGCATAAAAAAAGGCCTGTATCTTGTTGGATACAGGCCTTTTTTGTGAATTTCTTTCGCTCAGCAGCCTGCCCCAACATGTGTCGTGTCGGTAATAATAATGGTCGTGGTCATTACTACTAGGCTGTTAGATGGCATAAATAAATATTCAACGTTAATTGTGTTTGCTTAACTCTACGTTTACCGAGTTTCTGATACATAGTCAACAAAAAATTGTTTGTTTTTCCATCTTTCAGAGAATTCTGCTAAGCAATGTCATTGATATTTATAGTTAATTACACATTATTGATCATTTAAAAATCTACAGTTAGTTTTTGTAAAGGACTTAACCATCATCACCAGTTCGGTTTTTTATCTAATAACTAGTCTGATCTTTGCCATAAAACGTACGATCAAATAATTCGAGAGGGTTGTGACACATAACAACAACTTAACTGTGACTTATGTTCATAGGATCGAATTATTTAGAAAATAGGTGAGCTAGCTTTCATATTCTATGCTTTAATAGTGAGAAGCTTTGGGCGCATACTAATAAAAAAGTTGACACAAGGAGTGGTGAACATGAAAAGAGGGCTTTTTCTGTTGCTGTTTTTTGTGCCTGGTGTTTGTCTAGCAAACGAGCTTCCGCCGCTTCCAGGTAAAACATCCCCTTCTCCTCATAAACTATTCATTTCCAGCGACAGTTATCAGTCTGACAGTTTTGATGTTTGGAATATCGATACGGGTTACGCTTACGAACTTTTTGATTCGGTAGACGTTTATGTCGGTGCGCGAGTCAATAACTCTCCTACCAAAAATCAAAGTGGTTTTTTGAGTGGGATCAGCTATCACTTTAATGATCGTGTCACGCTGAAAAGTACAGTTCGCTCTTACAAGAACGAAACAGCGGAAGGTATTCGCCAAGACGACAGTAGCCTCGCGGCTGAAGTATCAAGTCGCGTAAAAATTACCGATAAACTGGATCTTCACGCGACTCTTGATTACCAAGATTGGCAACAAGGCTTTGAGGTTGGTTTAGGCTTTCGTTTTTAGAAGTCCAGCTTTTGCTTAGAAATCAACACACCGTTCCAGTCCGCGTAAACGTAGTGCTTAGGTTGAACGATTTGGTTTTGCATCGTTAAGGTTACGTTTACCTCTCCTATCCCGCGTTTCTCTGTTTTAAACGGGTTAGTTCCAAGAGCTTGAACGCCAATGTCCATTTGAGATATTTGTGCTACGTCGCGTATTGCACCATAGACAATGATACCTTCCCACCCATTTTCTATTCCGAGTATCGCTAATTGATCGCCGAGTAATGCTCTCTGACACGATCCATGTCCGTCAACAATCAATACTTTACCCGTTCCATCTTCGCCCAGTACTTCACGCACTTTCGAGTTATCGTGATAGCAGCGCACCGTAACGATTTCACCGTAAAAAGCGCTACGTTGACCAAAGTTCTGCAATGGTAAAGTAAGCAAGCTCACTTGGTCTTCAAATTGGTCACAAATATCGGGTGTAATGTCTCTCATATTTCCTCCGTGAATTTTCTCACCCAAGCGGTGCTTCAGTGAGCAGTATCCTTTTCTATACCTTCTATACGAGCCGAGGTTTAATGGAGCCTAACGTATGAAAAACTTTCGGCTGCGAGCACGCAATAAGATAAAGTTGGTCATTAATGACGTAATAAATCGCGTTTTGTTGAAAGTCACTCGCCAATTCAACGGCTACCTCTGGCGACAACTCGACGGCAAAGCTTTCCTCATACCATGTAAAAGCGCTATCACCTACCGTTACAGGCGCGTAATTAACGTGCTGTAGCTGTTTTTCTAACGCGTGATTGTTTATGCTGTTCTCTTCTTTGGACCTCAAGTTACTGTATGGGTTCCAAGCGGTTATCACAGCATAGTTTGAAACACGCCACTCGGCTTCGAATCTGAAAAAAGATTCTGAATAAGCATTCCATAACGATGCGTCTATGTTCTTATTACTTTTTTCTATCATAAGTCTTAAACGATTAATAACAGTTACATTTCATCAATTGATATAAATCAACAAACTGAATGGAATTAACATTTGAGCATTGTTAGCATGCTGTTAACAATATAAAATCCGCTCAATATCTTAGGGTGTTTACGTTTCAGGCCCCACTGAAAGCAGGAAATGAAAGGTAAACAAGCCCTTTAGAATAAACGTCGCCATTGGATACTGGTGAGTTGGCAAAATTCCATGGAGGGCGGATAACTGAAAGAAGTGTTTTTTTGATCAACTTGATTTATTATCAAAATCACATTACCTGTATGTTATATTTTTGCCTAGAATTTATTCTATTAGCACAATTTTGTCACAAATTTAGGTACCGCCAATGCAAACCCCGCAGATTCTTATCGTTGAAGATGAGCAAGTAACTCGTAACACTCTTAAGAGTATTTTTGAAGCAGAGGGATACGCTGTTTTTGAAGCCAGTGACGGTGAAGAGATGCACCAAGTGTTGTCTGATAACTCAGTCAACTTGGTTATTATGGACATTAATCTTCCAGGCAAGAATGGCCTTCTACTAGCGCGTGAATTACGCGAGCAAGCGAACATTGCTTTAATGTTCCTGACAGGCCGTGACAATGAAGTAGACAAGATCCTAGGTCTTGAGATTGGTGCAGATGACTACATCACTAAACCATTCAACCCACGTGAACTAACTATTCGTGCACGTAACCTACTTAGTCGCTCAATGAGCTCTAACGCGGTGCAAGAAGAGAAGCGCTCGGTAGAAAAGTATGAATTCAACGGTTGGGTACTAGACATCAACAGCCGCTCTCTAGTAAGCCCTGCTGGTGATAGCTACAAGCTACCTCGCTCTGAGTTCCGCGCATTACTGCACTTCTGTGAGAACCCGGGTAAGATTCAAACTCGTGCAGATCTTCTTAAGAAGATGACTGGTCGTGAACTTAAGCCACACGACCGTACTGTAGACGTAACGATTCGTCGTATCCGTAAGCACTTTGAGTCTGTTTCAGGTACGCCAGAAATCATCGCCACTATCCACGGCGAAGGTTACCGCTTCTGTGGCGATCTAGAAGACTAGATTTAACCGCTAATATGCAAAGGGCTTGCTCATTGAGCAAGCCCTTTTTGTTTTAGGTCTAACGACTAATGCAACATCATTGCGGTTAATAAACCTTGTTAATCTTCACGTACTTTTCGACTAACCAACGCTGTTTACCCGCATCGTCTAGAAGCACTGCGATATCAACCGATTTTTCTGTGTTCACATCAATGTGAGACGAGAACGCCACCTCCCATCGGCTTTCACTGTGCGTTCGAGTATCTAAAGACGCACTGTCCACCAACCACTCTTTTTGCCCCTGTTTAATAATAAGAGCTTCTGCCGTTAGATTTGCAGGAAGTAACTGATCTCCTTCGAGGTAAAGTGCACCTTGAATACTTTGCTCTTCCACGTCCCCAATATTCGGCATGAGGTTCACCCATAAATTACTTTTGAGCTCAACATTAACCTCATTAATCGTAATCTGACTGTTTTGTTGCCAATTCACATTTGGAACGGAACTACAGCCTGCCATCAATGCCATGGCTAATGCCAATGGTGCGATTCTTTTCATGTTATTTCCTTTGTTCCAACCAACTTTTGAGGACTTGAATATCGTTTTGGTATTCATTTTTGATCTCTTCAACCCAGTCTGAAATGTTTTCCCACCATGCTGGCATATCGGGCGATTGCGCTTTTTGCGCCACACTTTGGATACGTTTCAGGCCAATTGAACCTGCAGCACCTTTGATTTTATGCGCTTCAGAAACAATCCCATCTTGATCTTTCGCTGTCATGTTCGAATCTAAGACATCGATATAGTCTGGCATCATATCTTCAAACATTTTTATGCTGTCGTAGACAGGTTTTGCACCAACAATGTCGACGTAAGACTCTAACATATCCATATCGAGCAAATGTGTCTCAATCACAGGAGAAGGCACTGGCTCTTCCACTGTTTCGGGACCGCTCACCACTTCCTTAGGTTGTTCTAACTGGTGAGCGAAGAATTTATCAATCACTGACTGAATAGCATTCACTGCCAGCGGCTTACTGATCGCATCATCCATGCCGTTATCTAAGTATTCACGACGATCTTTCATTACATTAGCAGTTAAGGCGACCAATGGAGGAAGATTGTTATAATGCTTGCGGTAATAATTGGCGACATCAAAGCCCGTCATATCAGGCAGTTGGATATCCAACAACGCTAAGTCGTATTTTTCTGGCACAAAGTTCACTAACGCTTCTTGGCCCGTCATTGCCACGGTGACAGAGTGCCCTAGGCTCTCTAGTAACGATTTAGCCACAGTTACGTTAAGCTCGATGTCTTCGACCATAAATATGTTGAGGCGCACATTGTCGCGCTTCGCATCAATGACTGGCTCAGCTAGTTCAACAATCGGAACGTGGATCGATACAGTAAAAGTGCTACCAAAGCCTTCCTCACTGGTAACCGTAATGTCACCATCCATCATATTGATCAGTTGCTTAGATACCGCCAAACCAATACCTGTACCGACCGCATGCAGGTTGTCCTTGCCTGATTTCACTTGGTAGTACATCGCAAAGATCTTATCTAGCTCTTCGTCTGGGATACCAATACCTGTGTCTTCCACTTCCATAATAATGGTCGCAAAATCGTCTTCGACATCCGCGCTCACTGTCATCACAACGCCACCTTCCTTGGTGAACTTCATTGCGTTGCTGACCAAGTTCCAAATCACCTGACGTAGACGGGTTGCATCCACTTCAATTGCTTTTGGCAAGTCGCTTAAACGTTCTAAGTCAAAGCGTAACCCTTTTTGTTCCGCCATCAGAGCTGAGATACTCTCAATCTCTGCGACGAAGTCTTCGAAGTTAAGTGGCGCAGGTAATAGTTCTAACTTACGGCGATCAAATTTATCCATATCGATAATATCGTTGAAGATGTTACCTAGAGTAATCGCACTCACATTGATGGTCTGCATGTGTTTACGCTGCTCTTCTGTCAACGGACTATCTAGAAGCATACGACTTAAGCCTACAATGCCATTCAGCGGCGTTCGCAGCTCATGACTGATGGTTGAGATGAAGGTAGTTTTGTCGCGGCTTGCTTTCTCTAACGACTCTTCATGGCGCTTACGTTCAGTGATATCACGACCGAACCCAACGAGACCAAGGTGGCGGCCATCTTTGCTGTAAAATGGCACTTTACGCAGCTCAAAGTAATGCTTGCGACCATCTGGGTATTCGAGCCATTGCTCGTAAGTAATCGCTTGATTATCGGCAAAAACCTTTTGGTCAGTATCAACGATATGCTCGGCGATTTCTTTGCTATACACATCCCAAGGGCTTAATCCGACTAACTGGTGCTCTTTCTTGCCCGTTAGCTCTTCCATCGCGCGGTTACAGCCAGAGAAAACACCATCCGCATTGCGGTAGTAAATTAAGTCTGGTGAGGCATCAATAAATGAACGCAGTAATGCGGTACGTTCTGCCAACTCTAATTGAGTACGTTCGCGTTGGAACACCTCGTTTTCGAGGTCTTGCATCGCCTCTTCACGTGCTTCTTCCGCTTTAATACGCTCTTCAATTTCTTGGTTAAGCTTTTCAATGTTTTGTTGAAGTTGGTAATTCAACTCTTGATCTCGCGAACGCATGTCCTTCAGTTTGGACACCAGCTTAGTTAAACGCTGGCGAGACTCTTCTAGTTGATCGACAACCACAGAGAGGAAGTAAACCGCCCAAGGGGTGATCAATAGACCAAAAAACACCGAACGGACAATGTCGATATCATCTACTCGCCCTTTGAGAGCTAAAGTAATCCCTACCTGCACCACAACAGCTAATGCCACCAGCGCAAGGGCTAGCAAAATAGAGAAGCGAACAATCCCCAGTTTGACTAGCAAGTCGACATAATACTGGGCGAGATTTTTCATGGGTTTCATTAACTACTCCATGGTGGTGGCTAGATAGCGCCATTCGATGATGAAAAACAGGTAAATGCACTCGACCTAACGCAATTTAGGTCTGTTTGATTAGTGAAAAACACACGGTGCGATCTACGCTTGTGACACGAGATAGAAAGATAAACCAACGAGCGCACAGGCTTGTGTAAGTTTAACGTGTTTAATACGGTGATTTAAACAATCAGCTATCAACTTAGAGCAAGCGGTCACAAAGCGTTAGCAAGAACTGGGGTGAATACAGGTGCGATTACGTCCATCAGCTTTAGCTTGGTATAACGCACTGTCAGCCATAGCGATGCCCATTTCGGGTTCATCACCATGCTGAGGAATGTAAGAGACCAGACCGATACTGACGGTAAGGCGTTCAGATGCTTCTGAACTGTCGTGTTCCATATCAAGCTGTAGAATTTTCTCATGAATACGCTGCGCTACGTTGCGCGCACCTTCCGTGGTGGTATTCGGCAATATAAAACCAAACTCCTCGCCACCATAACGCGCAACACAATCCGAAGAACGATTGATGACTTGTGTAAACACGGTAGCGACACTGACTAACGCTTCATCACCTTGTTGGTGACCGTAACAGTCGTTGTAATCTTTGAAAAAGTCGATGTCACATAACATGATGGTGAGCGGCAGCTTTTCTCGAGCGTGGTGGTACCACAATACCTGCAGCTGTTCGTCGAAACGGCGTCGGTTCGATACTTGAGTTAAGCTATCCATAAAGCTCAATTTTTCTAACTCTAGGTTGGCTTTTTCCAACTTTTGTTCTGCAAGATAACGCTCAGAAATATCACGCGCCATGATCAGCACACCATTCGTTCCTGATGCTTTATCTTTAAAAGGCGATTTCACCACATCAAACCACGTACTTTTACCATCACTACTCACGACTTTATCTATGTATCGAACTGGCTCTAACTGGCGTAATGCTTCTAAGTCACTGTCTGCTAAGCGCGCGTACATCTCTTTAGGAATCACGTCTTGGAGGCGCTTACCTATCAAATCAGAAATTTTTGAAATGCCTAACGCCTTAACAAAAGGCTGATTACACGCTTGATAGACCATGTTCTCATTGAAAATACCAATAGAGTCCGGACTGGCATCCAGAATCGTTTGTAAGATAGTATCTCTTTGCGCTAGCGCCACCTCTGTATCTTTGCGACGCTCCATTTCATCTCGCAGATTCTGTTGCATCTTGTGCCATTCAGTCACGTCATGACTAATAGACAGCGTACCGATAAGCTCACCACTCGGCGAAACAAGAGAGTTTTGATTGACTTCCAATAAGCAACTTCGACCTTGTGGATCCGTTGTCCATTTACGTTCGCTTTTTCTGGTCATCTCACCCAAGGTCTTGGATGCGCAAGCTTCTTCCCTTCGCCCTTGCCAGAATTGATCAAATGCTCGATTGGTCGTTAACAGATTGCCTTGGCGGTCTTGGGTACAAATCAGCTCTGAAAGTGAGTCTAATGCCGAACGTGCGATGATTAATTGTGCAAGTTCTTGTTGCTGCTCTTGGTGAGTGGCTTGATATGGCTGAGCATAAAGAATCCAAACTCGATGATTGCGCAATAAACTCTTTCTGCCTGACAGCTCCACTTTAATAGATTCACTATCAGATAGTCGCCAGTCAAAAGCCTGCTGACGAAAATGACGACTAGAGAAGCGATCGAGAAACTGCTCAAGCTCATGAATATCGAATAAAGCAGGATACAAATACCCCGTTCCCAAAGAGCGAATGCCTAATAACTGCATCGCAGCCTGGTTAGATAGCAAGAGCTGAGCATGGCTAGTGTCCACCACTATGACTGGATAGGGAGAATCCGTTACTAGTTGCTTAAGTGACGTCTGAAAGTGCAAATAGATCAGTGCTAACGCGCACACGCCTGCGATTAACAACAAGACGACATAGCCATAACCGCCTTGACCACCCCAAAGCCAATTGAGTAACTGATCCATCGTTTAAACCTTCAAAGAACACTGGTTAAAATATATCAGTTATTTATTGAGCGATCTGCTATTAATTCCGGTTTAGTATAGATAAAGGTATTCCCCGTAAGACTCCCTTGAGCACCATGAGCACTGAGATCTCGACCAATTTCCGTCATCGCTAGCCAACGGTTTTCACACCACAGAGGCGATAATAACGTGGGCCTCCTAGCTGCTGATGAAACGCGATGATAAATCACATCTGGTGGTGTCATACGAATCATTTCACTGGCGATCGCAACATATTCTTCTAATTCAGGGGCTTCTAGCTTTCCAGCACGCCAAGCTTTCGCCATGGTGCTACCTTCGACAATATGCAAGCCATGTAACTTGATGCCATCCGTTCCCACGGTCAACACTTTTTGCAGCGTTTCAATATTTTCGGCGCGGGTTTCTTTGGGTAAACCCACAATTAAGTGAGTACAAACCTTGATTCCAAGTGTTCGCGCACGCTTAGTGATTTCGGCATAACACTCAAAGTCATGACCACGATTGATACGTTTTAGGGTGTCATTGTTGGCGGTTTGAAGACCTAGTTCTAGCCAAATTTCATAACCTTGCTGTACATAGCCCGACAGTAAATCCAATACCGCATCAGGGACGCAATCAGGACGCGTCCCCACACAAAGACCAACCATGTCTGCAGCCTTTAGTGCTTCCTCATACATGTTTTTGAGAACTTGTACTTCTGCATAGGTACTGGTGTAGGCCTGAAAATAAGCGAGATACTTCTTCGCTCTGTGAATTTCACCTGCGCGATCTTTTAACTGTTCGTGAATGCTTTTTATCTGGACTTCTTCATCTGCAAACGAAGCCACATTGCAAAATGTACATCCTCCCCGCCCAATCGTGCCATCGCGGTTAGGGCAACTAAATCCACCGTGCAATGTTAACTTATGAACCTTTTCACCGTATCGACGCTGAAGATCTTGGCCGATTGTATTGACCAACTCATGTAACTGCATAAATTCTCACCAACAATAAATCGTAATCAATCTCACTACGATCTGTGTAAATAAATTACATCCCTGCAAGAAAAAACACACAATATTAATCAATTCAAACACCCATCATGCGGGTCAAAATCAATAAACTTGCATAATTAAAGGCAAAAATCGTTCATGTTGCGTAAATGTTAAACTAAAAATGCATAATTAAACGAAAAAATTGGGTCACAACGCCGAGTTTTTCATTGCATTCTGAAGTGACAAAATTGTAGGATACTTACACAACCCCGTTATTTTTGTGACTTTTATTACAAAGCACACTGCGGGATTTGTCGGTGTTATCCCACTCCTACCTATATAAATCACTAGATAGTGATAATAAATAAAGGGATACCACCAAGGATTGTTTTTCTCGCAAAACTTTTCCTGCGAGATACGGAAAGGAATCAAGACCGGTCAACCTAGATCGGTGGCGATAATAAATATAAAGGACAAGACGTAATCAATAGTCTAGGTAGTATTTGCTGCCCGGTACTTTTGCGTCGACATTGAACTGGAAGGATGTATCTATGGTAGATAGAGAGCAAAATCCACAGGGTCTGTACACTCCGGAACTGGAGCATGACGCTTGTGGTATCGGTTTTGTTGCTCACCTTAAAAACCGTAAATCTCATGAAGTAGTGACTCAAGCATTGGATATGCTGGCTCGCATGGAACACCGTGGTGGTCAAGGTTGTGACCCATGCAGCGGTGACGGTGCGGGTATCTTGTTGCAAAAACCTCATGAATTCCTATTAGAAGAGGCCGTTAAACTAGGCATTAAACTGCCTTCGTTTGAAAAGTATGGCGTTGGTGTCGTTCTTTTCCCAAAAGACGAATACAAACGCGAACAATGCCGTGACATTTTAGAGCGTAATGCCAAACGCTTAGATCTCGAAGTCATCGGCTACCGCGTATTACCAACCGACAACTCCATGATTGGTGCCGATCCTCTAAGCACAGAGCCTCAATTTGAGCACGTGTTTATCTCCGGCGGCCCTGGCATCACGCCTGAAGAGCTAGAACGCAAACTTTACGTACTTCGTAATTACACCGTACGCGTTTGCCTAGAAAGCGTTTCGAACATTGGTGACGACTTCTACATTAACTCCATGTCTTACAAGACATTAGTGTACAAAGGTCAGTTAACGACTGAGCAAGTACCTCAGTACTTCCTCGATCTGCAAAACCCGACCATGGTGACTGCACTGGCACTGGTACACTCTCGTTTCTCTACCAACACCTTCCCGAAATGGCGTCTTGCACAGCCTTTCCGTTACATTGCCCACAACGGCGAAATCAATACAGTTCGCGGTAACTTGAACTGGATGAAAGCCCGTGAAGCAATCCTAGAATCAGACCTGTTCACTCAGGCTGAAATCGACATGCTTCTTCCAATCTGTCAGGAAGGCAGCTCGGATTCATCTAACTTTGACATGGCACTTGAGCTCCTAGTTCTGTCTGGTCGCAGCCTGCCACACGCATTGATGATGATGATTCCTGAAGCATGGCAAGAAAACAAAAACATGGATCCTAAACGTCGCGCGTTCTATCAGTACCATGCGAACATCATGGAACCATGGGATGGCCCGGCTTCCGTATGTTTTACTGATGGTGTTCAAGTTGGTGCGACACTAGACCGTAACGGTTTGCGCCCTTCTCGCTACACAGTGACCAAAGATAACTTCCTAGTGATGGCATCTGAATCTGGTGTTGTGGATATTGAACCAGAGAACGTAGAGTTCCGTGGTCGTCTACAACCGGGTCGTATCTTCGTTGCAGACCTAGAGCAAGGTCGCATCATCTCCGATGAAGAAGTGAAAGACACCATCGCAACGGCACAGCCTTACGAGAAATGGGTAGAAGAAAACCTACTGAGCTTGAAGAAGCTGCCAGATGCGAGCAACCAGTTCAGCCAACCTAAGCCAGAACACCTTCTACACCGCCAACAAGCGTTTGGCGTAAGCACTGAAGAAGTGAACGAAATCATCGTTCCAATGGCGAATGACGCGAAAGAGCCATTATCAGCAATGGGTGCCGACTGGCCTCTTGCGGTTCTATCTCATCAGTCTCAACATCTTTCTAACTACTTCAAGCAGCTGTTCGCACAGGTAACCAACCCACCGATCGACCCGATCCGTGAGCGTATGGTTATGTCGCTGAACACTTACTTGGGTAAAGACCAAAACCTTCTGACTGAAACACCACTTCACTGTCAGAAAGTCGAATTAGAATCGCCGGTTCTGGCGAACTCAGAGCTTGAAAAACTACGTGCGATCGATAACGAGCACCTACAAGCGAAAACGTTGGATATCGTATTCCAAGCTAGTGAAGATCAAGGCAAACTTGAGCGTGCATTAAAACGTATCTGCCAATACGCAGAAGACGCGGTTATCGATGGTTACTCAATCATCCTACTCACTGACCGCGCAGTGAATTCAAACCACGCGGCGATCCCAGCAATGCTGGCAGTTGGCGCAGTGCACCACCACTTGATCCGTAAAGGTCTACGTGCGAAGTGTGACATCGTGGTTGAAACTGGTGACGCGCGTGAAACGCACCACTTTGCAACGCTACTTGGTTACGGTGCGAATGCGGTTAACCCTTACCTAGTGATTGAAACCATCATTGAACTTCAACGTACGAAGAAGTTGGATCCAGAAGCGAACCCTCGTGATCTGTTCAACAACTACCGTAAAGCGATCAATGGCGGTCTTCTGAAGATCTTCTCGAAGATGGGTATCTCAACGCTACAGTCGTACCATGGTGCGCAAATCTTCGAAGCCTTGGGCATCCATAAATCCGTGGTAGACAAATACTTCACAGGTACAGTTTCTCGTATCCAAGGTCTAACCCTTGATGATATCGCCAAAGAAGTGCTGATCCGTCACCGCATCGGTTACCCACAACGCGAAATCCCAATTCAAATGCTGGATGTTGGTGGTGTTTACCAATGGAAACAGCGTGGTGAGAAGCACCTATTCAACCCAGAAACCATTTCTCTACTGCAAGAGTCTACGCGCAACAAGAACTACGATCAGTTCAAGCAGTACGCGACAGCCGTAGATAAACAAGGTGACAACGCAGTAACTCTGCGTAGCCAGCTAGAATTCATTAAGAACCCAGCAGGTTCTATCTCTATCGACGAAGTCGAACCAATTGAAAGCATCGTGAAACGCTTCGCGACGGGCGCTATGTCATTCGGTTCTATTTCTTACGAAGCACACTCCACACTGGCAGTTGCGATGAACCGTCTTGGCGCGAAATCGAACTCTGGTGAAGGTGGTGAAGACCCAATGCGTTTCGAGCGCAAAGAGAACGGCGATTGGGAACGCTCTGCAATCAAGCAGGTGGCTTCAGGTCGTTTCGGCGTAACCTCTTACTACCTAACTAACGCTGAAGAGCTACAAATCAAAATGGCTCAAGGTGCGAAGCCAGGTGAAGGTGGTCAGCTACCAGGCGATAAAGTAGATGACTGGATCGGTGCAACGCGTCACTCGACTCCGGGCGTTGGCCTTATCTCTCCACCACCACACCACGATATCTACTCAATCGAAGATTTGGCTCAGCTTATCTACGACTTGAAGAACGCGAACCGCGCAGGCCGTGTAAACGTGAAGCTGGTATCAGAAGCAGGCGTAGGTACGATCGCTTCTGGTGTCGCGAAAGCGAAAGCGGACGTTGTACTAATCGCAGGTTTCGACGGCGGTACAGGTGCATCCCCAATGTCTTCAATCCGCCATACAGGTCTTCCTTGGGAACTTGGCTTGGCAGAAACGCACCAAACGCTACTGAAGAACGGTCTACGTAACCGTATCGTGGTTCAAGCGGATGGTCAGATGAAGACACCTCGCGACCTTGCAGTGGCAACACTACTTGGTGCAGAAGAATGGGGCGTAGCAACCGCAGCATTAGTGGTTGAAGGTTGTATCATGATGCGTAAGTGTCATAAGAACACTTGTCCTGTTGGTATCGCGACTCAGAACAAGACGCTTCGCGAGCGCTTTGATGGTCGCGTTGAAGACGTCGTAACCTTCTTCCAATACATGGCACAAGGTCTACGTGAAATCATGGCTGAACTTGGCTTCCGCACTATCGATGAAATGGTCGGTCAAGGTCAGAAGCTGAAGATTCGCCAAGACATTTCTCACTGGAAATACAAGAACCTAGATCTGTCTCCTGTTCTCCACGTTGAGCAACCACGTGAAGCTGATGGTGTATTCAACCAAGCTCAGCAGAATCACAACCTAGAAGAAGTGCTAGACCGTAAGCTGATTAAAGCGGCAATTCCTTCACTAGAGAAAGGCGAAGCGGTGAATGCCGAGTTCCCTATCGTTAACACGGACCGCTCTGCAGGTACCATGCTGTCGAACGAAATCTCGAAAGTGTACAAAGATGCAGGTCTACCTAAGCCAATGAACGTGAAGTTCAAAGGTTCTGCGGGTCAGTCATTCGGTGCATTCCTAGCTAAGGGCGTGAAGTTCGAAGTGGAAGGCGACGCGAACGACTACTGGGGTAAAGGCTTATCTGGCGGTACCTTAGTACTTTATCCAGATGCGAAATCAAGCATTGTCGCGGAAGACAACATCGTGGTTGGTAACGTGTGTTTCTACGGTGCAACTTCGGGTGAGTCTTTCATTCGCGGTATGGCTGGTGAACGTTTCTGTGTTCGTAACTCAGGTGCGAAAGTAGTAGTAGAAGGCGTCGGTGACCACGGTTGTGAATACATGACTGGCGGTGCAGCAATTATCCTTGGTTCAACAGGTCGTAACTTTGCCGCTGGTATGAGTGGCGGCGTGGCTTACGTATGGGATAAATCAGGTGACTTTGAGTCAAAACTGAACCCAGAGCTAGTAGACCTAGACCCAATCGAGCAAGAAGACAGAGATCTATTACTCGACATGCTAACTAAGCATGTTCAATTCACAGGAAGTGAAGTCGCTCAGTCTTTCCTAGACAACTTTGAAGCAAGCCTAGCCTCTATGGTTAAGGTAATGCCGCGTGACTACAAAGCGGTTCTTCAAAAGCGTAAAGCTGAAGCACAGTCTCAAGGAAACGAAACTCAAGTGGAGGCCGTATAATGGGTAAGCCTACTGGATTTTTAGAGCATGGTCGTGAACTACCACAGAAGATCGACCCAGCTGAACGCATCAAGAACAACAAAGAGTTCGTTCTGAACGAGGAGTTTGGTGACAAGATCAATACTCAGGCTTCTCGTTGTATGGATTGTGGTGTGCCGTTTTGTCATAACGGCTGCCCTATCGGTAACATCATCCCAGAGTTTAACGATGCGGTTTATCGTGATAGCTGGGAAGAAGCATGGAACATTCTAAGCTCAACCAATAACTTCCCAGAGTTTACTGGTCGTGTTTGCCCTGCTCCGTGTGAAAGTGCTTGTGTACTTGGCATCAACCAAGACCCAATCACTATCTGTAATATCGAGAAAACCATCGTAGAAACAGCGTATCGTGAAGGGTACGCCAAACCAAAAACACCACGTTCTCGCACTGGTAAAACCGTTGCGATCATCGGTTCGGGCCCAGCTGGCCTTGCGGCTGCTGAGCAGCTAAACAGCGCTGGTCATACTGTAACAGTATTCGAGCGAGACGAGAAAGTAGGCGGTCTGCTACGTTTTGGTATCCCAGATTTCAAACTGGGTATGGACGTGATTGATCGTAAGATCAACCTGATGGCAGAAGCGGGTATTGAATTCAAAGTTAACCAACATGTTGGTGTTGATGTGAATGCTCAGCAGCTGCGTCAAGAGTTCGATGTGGTTCTACTGACTGGTGGTTCAACCGTTCCTCGTGATTTGCCCGTTCCGGGTCGTGAACTAAAAGGCGTTCACTTCGCGATGGAATTCCTAGGTCAAAATAACCGCCGTGCCAACGACATGGATCTTAAGGGTGAAGAACTTCACGCCGCGGGTAAACACGTTGTCGTTATCGGTGGTGGTGATACGGGTTCTGACTGTGTAGGTACATCAAACCGCCACGGTGCAGCAAGCATCACTCAGGTTGAAATCATGCCGATTCCACCAGAGAAACGTCCTGCCAATATGCCATGGCCACAGTACCCGATGATCCTACGTACTTCGACGTCTCATGAAGAAGGCGTTGATCGTCACTGGAATATCCTAACCAAAGAGTTCATCGGCAATGACAAAGGTGAAGTTACCGGTCTTCGTTTAGCTGATATCGTTTGGCAAGATGCGAAACCAGGCGAGCGTCCAAGCTTCAAAGAAGTAGAAGGCAGCGAGCGTGTGATTCCATGTGATATGGCATTTCTAGCGATGGGATTCCTACACCCTGAACCAACAGGCGTACTTGCTCAACTGGATATCGCACTAGACGATCGCGGTAACGTAGCAACTCAAGATTTTGCTACTAACCAAGAAGGCGTATTTGCTGCTGGTGATATGCGAACAGGCCAATCTTTGGTGGTTCGTTGTATCAATGAAGGCCGCGAATGTGCCCGTGCTATCGATGATTACCTAATGGGTGGCACAAACCTAGAAGCAAAAGCAGATTCACTGATGCTTTCTGCTTAACGAAGCAGTCATGCTTCTCTCTTTCAATTGCCTAATAGCCATCAGCAATATCGATGGCTATCGGTGAAGAAAGAAAACAATTCCTTCCAATCTTTCTATTTTGACCAGCATTTTATGCTGGTCTTTTTTATCTCCCACAGAATCAAATGTTACTTTTTTGTAACAATCAATTTTCTATCTATTTGAAATTATTAAACTATTTTAGCTTATTAAATGGTAAATCGTATATTCACGTGATGATCCACTAATAACTTGACCTTTTTTACAATAAGCTATAGCTTGTGAAGTTGATGAAAATAAAACACTCAAAAAATGTTAAATATTTCACAACTTTTACTGAATAATTATACATAAAGCTATAAAGATGACGCATGGTTAGTCATCGATATCAACGTAAGCAGTGTTGATATATCTGTCGGGATGACGGATAAGCAAAGGGAGAATTGCAATGGCTCTTTATGATCCAAGTCTTGAGAAAGACAACTGTGGATTTGGCTTGATCGCGCATATGGAAGGCGAACAAAGCCACAAGCTGGTACGTACAGCAATTTCTGCACTTGACCGCATGACTCACCGTGGTGGTATCGCCGCCGATGGTAAAACTGGTGATGGTTGTGGTCTTCTATTACAAAAGCCCGATTCCTATTTACGTCTTATTGCCGAAGAAAATGGTTTCAACCTTGGCAAGCAATACGCCGTAGGGATGATTTTCTTCAACCAAGATCCAGTCAAAGCTCAACTCGCTAAAGACATCGTCAACAAAGAACTGGCGCAAGAGACGCTAACTGTGGCTGGTTGGCGTGAAGTACCCACTAATTCAGAAGTACTCGGTCCAATTGCGGCCAACTCGCTTCCAAATATTCAGCAAGTCTTTGTCTCTGCACCGGCAGGTTGGCGCGAACGCGACATTGAACGTCGTCTCTACATCGCACGCCGTCGCATCGAGAAACAAATCACCGAAGATCCGGATTTCTACATCTGTAGCTTATCGACTCAAGTTTTGGTGTACAAAGGCCTATGCATGCCTGCGGACTTACCGCGCTTTTATCTTGATCTTGCCGATCTACGTATGGAATCTGCTATCTGTCTGTTCCACCAGCGTTTTTCTACCAACACTCAACCGCGTTGGCCATTAGCTCAACCGTTCCGCTACCTTGCTCATAATGGTGAGATCAATACCATTGAAGGTAACCGACAATGGGCACGCGCTCGTGCTTACAAGTTCTCGTCACCACTGCTGCCTGACCTACAAACTGCAGCACCGTTTGTGAACGAGACAGGCTCAGACTCGTCTAGCTTAGATAATATGCTAGATCTCTTTTTAGCTGGCGGCATGGATATCTTCAGTGCCATGCGTATGCTTGTGCCGCCAGCATGGCAAAACCACCCTGACATGGATCCGGATTTGCGTGCGTTTTACGATTTCAACTCCAAACACATGGAACCATGGGATGGTCCAGCAGGTATCGTACTATCCGATGGTCGTTATGCTGCTTGTAACCTAGACCGAAACGGTCTGCGTCCAGCTCGTTATGTAATTACCAAAGACAAGTTGATCACTCTGGCATCTGAGGTAGGGATTTGGAATTACGCCCCAGATGAAGTTGCCAAAAAAGGTCGTGTAGGTCCGGGGGAATTGCTCGTCATCGACACTCGTAAAGGTAAGCTTTGGCAATCTAGCGAGATCGATAATGATCTGAAATCTCGTCACCCTTATCGCGAATGGATGGAGAACAACGTTCGCAAACTAACACCGTTCTCTCAACTGCCTGAAGATCAAGTAGGTGAGCGTAGCTTTGATGAAGACTTGCTTAAGACTTATCAAAAGCAGTTTGCCATGAGCAATGAAGAAGTCGATCAAGTATTGCGTGTCCTCGGTGATATGGGGCAAGAAGCCGTCGGTTCGATGGGTGATGACACCCCGATGGCGGTTCTTTCTTCGAAAGAGCGCTTGGTGACTGATTACTTCCGTCAGAAGTTCGCGCAGGTCACCAACCCACCAATCGATCCGCTGCGTGAGAAACACGTCATGTCGCTGGCGACCAGCATCGGCCAGGAGATGAACGTCTTCTGTGAAACCGATGGCCACGCGCATCGTGTAACCTTTGATTCTCCAGTACTGCTCTATTCAGACATGCAGCAACTACTAGAGCTGAGTGACGATCATTACCGTAATACCATTCTCGATATCAACTACGACCCACAACAAAAAGATCTTAAACAAGCCATTAATGATCTGTGTGAGCAAGCAGAGCAAGTCGTTCGTGAAGGCACGGTTTTAGTGGTGCTTTCGGACAGAGCCTTGGTCAAAGGTAAGTTGCCAATTCCGGCAGCAATGGCAGTCGGCGCCGTTCAAACTCGTCTGATTGACGCGAACTTGCGTTGCGATGCCAACATTGTTGTCGAAACCGCAACAGCCCGTGATCCACACCAATTTGCCGTCTTGCTTGGTTTTGGTGCCACTGCGGTTTACCCATACCTTGCTTATGAAGCGTTAGGTAAACTGATTGATGATAAAGCACTAGAGAAAGACTACCGCGATGTGATGCAAAACTACCAATACGGCATCAACAAAGGCCTGTACAAGATCATGTCGAAAATGGGGATCTCAACCATCGCCTCTTACCGCTGCTCACAACTGTTTGAAGCAGTTGGCTTGAGCCAAAATGTGGTCGATCTGTGTTTTAAAGGCGTCACAACTCGAATTGAAGGCGCGAATTTTGACGACTTCCAGCAAGATCTTACAAACTTATCTCGTAAAGCATGGGCGAAGCGCAAATCGATTGATCATGGCGGCTTGTTAAAGTACGTCCATGGAGGTGAGTATCATGCTTACAACCCCGATGTTGTCGGCACGCTGCAACAGGCCGTTAAATCTGGCGAAAGTAACGACTATCAGAGCTTTGCTAAGCAGGTAAACCAACGCCCTGTTGCCATGCTGCGTGACTTAATGTCGCTGAAAAAATCAGACTCACCGCTGCCACTTGAGCAAATAGAACCACGCACTGAACTGTTCAAACGCTTTGACTCAGCGGCAATGTCCATTGGCGCACTTAGCCCAGAAGCGCATGAAGCACTTGCAACGGCGATGAACCGTCTTGGTGGTTACTCTAACTCGGGTGAAGGCGGTGAAGATCCTCGCCGCTTCGGTACTGAGCGTAACTCACGTATCAAACAGATTGCTTCTGGCCGATTTGGTGTAACGCCTCATTACCTGACTAATGCGGATGTACTGCAAATCAAGGTGGCACAAGGTGCGAAACCGGGTGAAGGTGGACAGCTACCAGGACACAAAGTCACCGCAGAAATCGCAAAACTGCGTTATTCGGTACAAGGCGTGACTCTGATCTCCCCTCCTCCGCATCACGATATCTATTCGATTGAAGATTTGGCCCAGCTGATCTTCGACCTTAAACAAGTCAACCCGAATGCGCTGGTTTCGGTAAAACTCGTCTCCGAGCCAGGTGTCGGCACCATCGCAACGGGTGTAGCCAAGGCTTACGCTGATCTTATTACCATTTCGGGTTACGACGGTGGTACCGCAGCAAGCCCATTAACTTCGGTAAAATACGCTGGTAGCCCTTGGGAGTTGGGGTTGGCAGAGACACAACAAGCACTGGTTGCTAATGGTCTGCGTCATAAGATCCGCTTACAGGTAGACGGTGGTCTAAAGACTGGTTTAGACGTAGTTAAAGCCGCAATTTTAGGTGCAGAAAGCTTCGGTTTTGGTACTGCGCCAATGGTCGCTATGGGTTGTAAGTTCCTACGAATTTGTCACCTCAACAACTGTGCAACTGGGGTTGCGACTCAAGACGAGACACTGCGTAAAGAATACTTCAAAGGTCTACCAGAAATGGTGATGAATTACTTCATCGGCTTGGCAGACGAAGTGCGCGGATTACTCGCCGAACTTGGCGTTGAAAAGCTGACGGACTTGATTGGTCGTACCGATTTACTTGAGGCAGTAGAGGGATTTACAGCGAAACAGACCAAGCTGGATCTATCCAATATTCTAGAAGCTCCAGTATCACCTGAGGGCCATCCGCTATTTTGGACAGAGCCAAACAAACCGTTTGATAAAGCTGAGCTCAACCAAAAGATCGTTGATGATGCAATGCATGCGGTCGAAAACAGTCAATCGGCAAGTTTCTTCTACAATGTCATCAACACTGATCGATCTGTTGGTGCACGCTTATCTGGCGAAATAGCAAAACGCTATGGCAACCAAGGGTTAGCGGCTTCCCCTATCAAAATCTATCTTGACGGCACCGCAGGTCAGTCCTTTGGTGTTTGGAACGCAGGTGGTGTAGAGCTTTACCTCACGGGCGATGCGAACGACTACGTGGGCAAAGGCATGGCGGGTGGTAAAGTGGTTATCAAACCTCACCTTGGCACTGCATTTAAGTGTAATGAAGCAACCATCATTGGTAACACCTGTCTGTACGGCGCGACCGGCGGTAAACTATTTGCAGCCGGTAAAGCAGGTGAGCGTTTCGGCGTACGAAACTCAGGTACGATAGCCGTCATTGAAGGTGCTGGCGATAACGCTTGTGAGTACATGACTGGCGGTATTGTTGCCATTCTTGGTGCGACAGGTGTGAACTTTGGCGCGGGTATGACTGGAGGCTTTGCCTATGTTCTGGATGAGAACCAAAGCTTTGAAGGTCGAGTTAATACTGAGTCTGTCGAAGCCATCTCATTGTCCGATCTTTACATCCACCAAGAACATTTGCGTGGCCTAATTGCGGAACACCTTGAAGAAACAGGGTCGAGTCATGCTGAAAATATTTTGGCGAACTTTGATGAATGGATTCCAAAGTTTTATTTGGTGAAACCACAAGCGGCAGATCTTCGCACGCTACTTGGTCACCAGAGCCGCAGTGCCGCAGAGCTGCGTGTTCAAGCACAGTAATCATGGAGGATGTTTGAATCATGAGCCAGAACGTTTATCAATTTATCGATGTGCAGCGTGTAGATCCTGCGAAAAAGCCTATAAAAGTTCGTAAGATCGAGTTCGTTGAAATCTATGAATCGTTCACTAAACAACAGGCGACTGCACAAGCGGATCGCTGCTTAGATTGTGGCAACCCATATTGTGAATGGAAATGCCCAGTCCACAACTACATCCCTCAATGGTTAAAACTTGCCAATGAAGGTCGTATTCTTGAAGCGGTTGAACTATCGCATCAAACCAATAGCCTACCGGAAGTATGTGGGCGCGTTTGTCCTCAAGACCGCCTATGTGAAGGTTCATGCACGCTTAATGATGACTTTGGTGCCGTCACCATCGGTAACATAGAAAAGTACATTACCGACAAAGCGTTTGAAATGGGCTGGAAGCCAGATATGTCCAAGGTGGAGTGGACCGATAAAAAGGTTGCAATCATTGGAGCTGGCCCAGCTGGCTTGGCTGCAGCGGATATCCTAGTGCGCAATGGCGTTAAGCCAGTCGTGTTTGACCGCTACCCTGAAATTGGAGGCCTTCTGACCTTCGGTATTCCTTCCTTCAAGCTTGAAAAAGGCGTGATGGAAAACCGCCGCCGTGTGTTCACTGAAATGGGCGTCGAGTTCCGCATGAACATGGAAGTAGGCAAAGATGTCCAAATGCAAGAGCTGCTTGATGAATACGATGCTGTTTTCTTGGGCGTTGGCACCTATAAATACATGCGTGCAGGTCTAGATAATGAAGATGCGCCGGGTGTGTATGACGCGCTGCCATTTTTAGTTTCGAACACCTACAAAGTCATGGATCTTGAGAGTAACCAACCCTTTATCGATATGGCAGGAAAGAAAGTCGTCGTACTGGGTGGTGGTGATACAGCAATGGACTGCGTTCGTACCTCAATTCGCCAAGGTGCCTCCAACGTAGTTTGTGCTTATCGTCGTGATGAGGCCAACATGCCAGGCTCTCGTCGCGAGGTAAAAAACGCAAAGGAAGAAGGCGTGAAGTTCATGTTCAACCTTCAGCCTTTGGGAGTGGAAGTGGATGCGTCAGGCAAAGTATCGGGGGTCAAAGTGGTGAAAACCGCACTTGGTGAACCTGATGAAGCAGGTCGCCGACGTCCAGAGCCCGTTGAAGGCAGCGAGCACGTTCTACCAGCAGACGTTGTTATCATGGCGTTTGGTTTCCAGCCGCACAAAATGGACTGGTTAGCACCGTTTGATGTCGATTTGGATCAATGGGGTCGTATCAAAGCCCCTGCTAAGCAAGAGTTCCAATTCCAGACCAGCAACGAAAAGATCTTCGCGGGTGGCGATGCGGTACGAGGTTCTGATCTTGTTGTAACCGCTATTGATGAAGGACGAAAAGCGGCAGAAGGCATTCTCGATTACCTCGAAGTTTAATCTCAGCTAACCTCACAAAAAGGGTCCTGTTATTGGATCCTTTTTCTTTTGTATCCATATAATTAGAAACAAAATTATAAGAGTAAATACAATGAAAAAAGCCGCTCTCCTTTCCATTACTTTGCTCGGCTTAACCGCTTGTAGCCAAGGAGTCACAACCATGACGGATCGTTCTCAATCACCTTGTGGTGACAAACCAAACTGCGTCTCCACCCAAGACACGCGAGAAAAATACAACCTAACGCCATTTATCTTAGTTGATTCAGCGAACATCGACGCTATTGAGCAAGTTGCGCTTGAACTGCCAGGCGCGAAAACCGCGGTGAAAGAAAGCAACTACCTTCGTATCGAGTGCACATCTAAAATCATGCGCTTCGTGGATGACCTCGAACTAAAAATAGCAGGAGACCAACTGATTGTGCGCTCGGAATCTCGTGTGGGCTACTCTGACTTTGGCGTAAACAGAAAGCGCGCCGATCAATTACGAGAAAAGCTCACTCAAGCGAAGCTCATCAAATAGAAAACTGCCAACGGGGAGTGCTATACTCTCGGCCAACTAAAATATTTACTTAAAGAGAGTGTTATGAAAGTTGGTATCATCGGTGCGATGGAACAAGAAGTGACCATCCTGAAGCAAGCAATTACAAACTGCAAAACTGTAAATAAAGCAGGTTGTACGTTTTTCTCTGGTCAAATTAACGATGTTGAAGTCGTCGTACTACAATCGGGCATCGGTAAAGTTGCAGCGGCAGTGGGCACGACAATCCTTATTGATGAATACCAACCAGACGTTGTGATTAACACAGGCTCTGCTGGCGGTTTCGATTCAAGCTTAAACCTTGGCGATGTAGTTATCTCTACAGAAGTTCGTCATCACGATGCAGACGTAACCGCTTTTGGTTATGAAATTGGCCAAATGGCCGGTCAACCAGCTGCATTCAAAGCGGATGACAAGCTAATGGACTTAGCCGAAAAAGCCCTAGCACAAATGGAAAACACTCATGCGGTTCGCGGCCTAATTTGTACTGGCGATGCGTTTGTTTGTACTGCTGAGCGTCAAGAGTTTATTCGTAAACACTTTCCGTCTGTTATCGCTGTAGAAATGGAAGCATCTGCTATCGCTCAAACTTGTCACCAATTCAACACACCGTTTGTTGTTGTGCGTGCAATCTCTGATGTCGCTGATAAAGAATCACCAATGAGCTTTGATGAGTTTCTACCTCTAGCAGCAAAAAGCTCTTCCGAAATGGTATTCAAAATGCTGGAACTCATTAAGTAAACGACTCATTCATGGAAGAAGTTTTTCAGTCATTTTATGCCAACGGTGCGCTCCTTATAATGTGGGGCGCACTGCTCTTGCACCTTCTAGTGCCAATCCCCCATTCAGCGCACCCCATCACTTTATGGCGAAAGTTAGCAGAACAGCTAGCCAACAAAGTGAACAATAATCACAATTACTCACAGAGTGTAATCTCAGGCAGTCTTGCACTAGGCTTGATGCTGTTTCCTTGTTTGATATTACTGATTGCAGTAAAGCCATTTGTTTGGCAAATCCCTTTATATGAACTGGTTCTATTGATCCTTGCGCTAGACTGGCGCAACAGCGAAACGTTAACGAAACAGCTCGTAACTAGTATGTCTTCGGAAGACAAAGCTCAGTGTCGAGCATTACTGAGACCATATCTTAATCGCGATACTGGTAGCCTCTCGATCGTTGGCATAGGTAAAGCTGGCTCAGAAACCCTGATTATGGGATACAGCCGCAACGTGATCGGCGTACTATTTTGGTACGCACTAACAGGTGGTATTGGTGCGCTAATGTATCGACTCACAACAGAGTTAGCGCGAGTGTGGTCCCCTAGCCGACGCCAATATTTGCCCTTTGGTAAACCTGTGATTCAACTGGTTGCTACTCTGGATATTATTCCACTTCGTCTCTTTGCCATACTTTTAGCTGCCGGAAAGAATACAAGTAATGTGCTCTCTGGAATACAACAGCAAGCGAAGTCTTGGCCCTTACCAGGACCTAGCTGGGTGTTATGTACTATCGGACACAAACTACAACTGTCTTTATGCGGCCCTGCTATCTATCAAGGTGTGCGTGCAGAGCGCGCAAAAATCGGTGGGCGCATTGCGCCATCGGCTATTCACCTTTCACAAATACATACGCTGCTCGTTTGGCGCGTCCTGGCTTGGATCGCAATCCAAAGTTTGCTTTTAGGAATAATTTATCAAGGATTATGATGAATAAATTATGCTTCGCATTAACGCTGTTTGTTTCGACAGCGACCTTCGCTCAACCCGCTCAACGCATTATAAGTTTAGCTCCACATGCCACCGAAATTGCCTTTGCAGCAGGGCTAGGAGACCAGCTTGTTGCTGTCAGCGAAATGAGCGATTATCCAGAACAGGCAAAGCAGCTAGAAAGAGTCTCAAATTATCAAGGAATTAAATTAGAGCGCATTATTGCTCTTCAACCGGACTTAGTGATTGCTTGGCCAGCCGGAAACCCCGCTAAAGAGTTGGAGAAAATTAAACAGTTCGGTATTCCTATCTATTACTCCACTACAGGTTCATTAGAAGATATCGCCAATAATATCGAGCAACTCAGCCAATACAGCGAAACTCCACAAGTAGGAAAAAAGGCCGCTGAAGATTTTAGAACGCAGCTGAGTACACTAAAAGAACAGTACAACACGAACGAGAAAGTTAGTTACTTTTATCAGTTGAGTGAAAAGCCTATCATCACTGTCGCCGGAAAGAACTGGCCAAGTGAAGTCTTTACTTTTTGCGGTGGTGAGAACATTTTCGCCGCATCTAGCGCGCCTTATCCTCAAGTTAGCATCGAGCAAGTCATTACTCGCCAGCCAGAGGTTATTTTTACTTCTCGTCACGCAATGAGTAACGATGGTATGTGGGCTGAGTGGAGTAATGAGCTTCTTGCTCTTAAAAACAAACACATCTGGTCCCTAAACTCTGATTGGATTAACCGTCCGACACCACGCACATTGAACGCGATCAAGGAAGTGTGTGAGCACTTTAAAAGCGTTCGTCAAAAACGCTAACGATTTCGTGGCAAATACCGTACAATTTCCGCCCATTTTTTCTCACACTATTTAAAGGTACTAAGTAACATGGACTCCATGCTGCTTTATATGATCGATTTGTTCGGTACCGCTGTTTTCGCTATCTCTGGCGTATTACTGGCTGGCCGTTTAAAAATGGATCCATTCGGCGTTATCGTACTCGGCAGTGTGACTGCTATAGGTGGCGGAACAATCCGAGACATGGCGCTTGGTGCCACTCCCGTATTTTGGATAACAGATACGACTTACTTATGGGTGATATTTGTTACGTGTCTACTAACCATGCTTGTTATTCGAAGACCCAAGCGACTCTCATGGTGGGTATTACCCGTTTGTGATGCCATCGGTCTCGCTGTGTTTGTGGGAATAGGAGTAGAAAAGGCACTCGCCTACAATGCATCCGGGATGGTCGCGGTGATAATGGGGGTTATTACTGGCTGTGGCGGTGGCATTATACGAGACGTGCTGGCTCGCGAAGTTCCTATGGTATTAAGAAGTGAAGTCTATGCTACGGCATGTATTATTGGCGGCATCTTCCATACGATGGCGGTAAACATGGGTTATGACCACTCAACGGCTTTACTCGCTGGTGTAATCTCAACGCTCATTATACGTCTCGGTGCGATTCGTTGGCATCTATCCCTGCCAACTTTCGCCATTAACCGTTAAACACCAACAACATCACTCATCATGGAGTCGACCAAGTGTCGGCTCCTCTCATTTATGCTCATTTGATTCGCCAATTCTTGGGCAATTCGCTAAATTATCTCAACCATTCCTAACTTTCATTAATCATTATGTTGCTTGAAGGTATTGAAACGTTACTTGTCCTCAGTAAAGAAAAAACCATGAGCCGCACGGGCAGTCAACTCTATATTAGTCAATCTGCCGTGAGTAAACGTATTTCAAATCTAGAGAAGAAGTTAGGAAAAAAATTAATAGAGCCAAATGGTCGGCACATAAAGCTGACCTCCGATGGCCTTGCGCTCATCAACACGATCGAGCCAACGTTCAATGAGTTAAGAGGAAAAATCTACGATCAACAACAAATAGAAGATACTTCTTTGATCAAGATAGACTGCTCTGAAACCTTAGTCGCTGGATACCTCAGTATGATCATGGCAGAACACTTTGCCCATGATCAGTACATACGAATATCGACCAATCATACGCCACGCATTATTGAGAATGTGAAATCAGGCAAAGCAACATTGGGATTTTGTGCTGGCTATCTACCACCTCATCATGGATTAATGAGCCTTCACCTCGCCGATGAACCTTTCTCAATTGTCAGTCGACATTCACTTTCACAACTACCTAAAGCTATTTTGACCAATGACCTAACTAACCCTGCCAACACATATCAACAAGCTATTTTATCCAAACACGGAATCGAACCTTTGATGGAAATGGATTCGTATACTGCGGCAGCACAACTGGCTTTGGGAGGTATGGCTCCCGCTTTAATCCCTAAATCTATCCTAACGACACTTAATATCACATCTAAGTTCTGCTATGACTTTGAAGAGCTAGATCAGTTAGTTCGACCAATACATATCTGCTTACGTCACAGCACATATCGTAGCGAACGAGTTAAAGCACTGACAGAATCCATTGCTGATGTTGTTGCCAAAGAAGTTTCGTTGCCATGAGCATCGACATTACTATAACTAGAGGACGAATCCATTTTTGCCCTTTACTTACCACGACCTTCGCCCCTAACTGAGCACCAAGAAAACCGCCAACAGCCATAGTTAAGCCAAGCTTCCACACTGGCAACCCAGCTAAGATAAAAAAGAGTAGTGCCGCTATGTTTGACGTGAAATTGAGGATTTTGGTTCTAGCTGTGGCTTCGACCAAAGAAAAGTGACCTAGTGCAACAAAACAAACAGTAAAAATAGATCCAGTCCCAGGGCCAAAAAAGCCATCATAGAAGCCGATCCCACCACCAATGCATAGCGCAAACATCGCTTCAGATAACTTTGGTTCTCCATCGATTTTTCGCGTACTTGGCGCGAGTAAAAAATAGAGGGAAATGGCTATCAAAAGAACAGGGATCAAACTGGTGAGTACGCTAGCATCAATAAACTGCACAGCCTCGGCACCGATTGCAGCACCTATAAAAGTGCAGAGTATCGCAAAACGCATTTCCTTTAAGCTGACAATACCGTTACGCACGAAATACCAGCTAGCAGAGAAACTGCCAAACGAACTTTGTAACTTATTGGTTGCTA
>NZ_JAWOVM010000041.1:0-42097 GCF_033339895.1 Vibrio sp. 1751 | reverse complement strand
TAACAGAGTTAGAGGTTCACTATGCATCCAGCACTATGGGTAAGTAAAACAGGTCTAGACGCCCAACAAACCAACATTGCCACGATTTCGAACAACTTGGCGAACGCCTCTACTGTCGGCTACAAAAAGAGCCGTGCAGTATTCGAAGATCTGTTCTATCAGAACATCAACCAGCCTGGCGGCCAGTCATCTCAGAACACGGAACTGCCAAGTGGCTTGATGCTAGGTGCGGGTTCTAAAGTGGTTGCGACGCAAAAAGTGCACACGCACGGCAATGCACAGACAACGACCAACGCACTGGACATGATGGTGGAAGGCGACGGCTTTTTTCAAGTGACATTGCCGGACGGCAACATCGGTTATACCCGTAACGGTCAGTTCACGCTAAATGGTGAAGGCACGTTAGTCACGTCGGGTTCTGGCTACCCTGTAGAGCCTGAAATTGTGATTCCAGAAGATGCGATTTCTATTACTGTCGGTACGGATGGTGAAGTGTCGGTTCGCGTCCGAGGGCAGCAAGACAACCAAGTCGTTGGTCAGTTAACCATTACAGATTTTGTTAACCCGGGTGGCCTAGAGCCAATTGGTCAGAACCTTTACTTACCAACGGGTGCCAGTGGCGATCCACAAGAGGGTGTTCCAGGTTTGGACGGTTTGGGTGAAATTCGTCAATCCATGCTGGAAGCGTCCAACGTGAATGTAACGGAAGAGTTGGTCAACATGATCGAAGCCCAGCGCGTTTACGAAATGAACTCAAAAGTGATCTCGTCAGTCGATAAAATGATGAGCTTCGTTAACCAGCAATTGTAACGATTAAGAGCAAGATTTGAGGAGCTCACGATGAAACGTATTTGCCTACTCGCTTTGATTGCTACGATGTCGGGATGTGCCATGTTGGAACCGATTGAAACGGATGAAGTGACACAAGCAACCACTGTGGTCGACGCAGTAGAAGGCGATAAATCGAAAGAAGAGAGCAGCGGTATTGTAGATACTTTACGTGGTAGAAGTGATCCGGTTGCTGGCGACCCTGCTTGGGCTCCAATTCATCCGAAAAACAAGCCTGAGCATTACGCTGCTGCAACAGGTTCGTTGTTTAGCGCCGAGCACATTACCGACCTATACGACGATTCTAAACCACGTGGTATTGGCGACATTATTACCGTAACACTGGATGAGACAACCAGTGCGACGAAAAGCGCAAATGCCGATTTATCGAAAACCAATGAAGCGCAAATGGACCCGCTTCAAGTTGGCGGAGAAGAGCTGCAAATTGGCGGAAAATATAATTTCTCTTATGACTTAAACAACTCCAACTCATTTGCAGGTGACTCTTCTGCAAAGCAGAGCAACAGCATCAGTGGTTACATCACTGTTGAGGTGATTGAAGTACTGGCAAACGGCAACCTCGTGATCCGCGGTGAGAAGTGGATGACGCTAAATACAGGTGATGAGTACATACGTTTAAGTGGCACTATTCGTCCGGATGATATTAATTTCGACAACACCATTGCATCAAATCGCGTTTCTAACGCAAGAATTCAGTACTCTGGCACTGGTTTGCAACAAGATATGCAAGAGCCAGGCTTCTTGGCACGATTCTTTAATGTAGCGCTATAACACGCCGTGCTGACGGCAATTTGACTGCAAGAGATAAGTAAGCATGAAAAAACTCCTTTTAGTACTGATGAGCGTTGCTCTGTTTTCTACCGTAGCCCAAGCCGCACGTATCAAAGACGTCGCGCAAGTGGCAGGTGTACGAAGCAACCAACTCGTGGGTTATGGTTTGGTTTCAGGCTTACCTGGTACGGGTGAAGCGAACCCGTTTACAGAGCAAAGTTTCGCCGCCATGCTGCAAAACTTCGGCATTCAGATGCCGCCGGGCACAAAGCCAAAAATTAAAAACGTTGCCGCAGTCATGGTTACGGCAGAGTTGCCGCCTTTCTCTAAACCGGGTCAGCAAGTGGACGTGACTGTCTCTTCCATCGGAAGTGCTAAAAGTTTGCGTGGTGGTACGCTACTACAAACGTTCCTCAAAGGTCTCGACGGTCAAGTTTACGCGGTTGCTCAAGGTAACTTAGTGGTGAGCGGCTTCAGTGCTGAAGGCGCTGACGGTTCTAAAATCGTAGGTAACAATCCAACCGTTGGTCTTATCTCTAGTGGTGCGACAGTAGAGCGAGAAATTCCAAACCCATTTGGTCGTGGTGATTACATCACGTTCAACTTGCTTGAGTCAGATTTCACAACGGCTCAACGTATGGCGGATGCTGTAAACAACTTCCTTGGCCCACAAATGGCGAGCGCTGTTGACGCGACATCAGTGCGCGTGCGTGCTCCTCGTGACGTCAGCCAGCGTGTTGCGTTCTTATCGGCAATCGAAAACCTAGAGTTCGACCCAGCAGATGGTGCAGCCAAAATCATCGTTAACTCTCGCACGGGCACCATCGTAGTTGGTAAGCATGTGCGTCTTAAACCAGCAGCAGTAACGCACGGCGGCATGACGGTTGCGATCAAAGAAAACCTGAATGTTAGCCAACCTAACGGCTTTTCTGGTGGGCAAACCGTAGTCGTACCAGACTCGGATATCGAAGTCAGCGAAGAGCAAGGCAAAATGTTTAAGTTCGAACCAGGCTTAACGTTGGATGATTTGGTCCGTGCCGTGAACCAAGTCGGGGCTGCGCCTTCGGACTTGATGGCAATTTTACAAGCATTGAAGCAAGCTGGTGCCATTGAAGGCCAGTTGATCATCATTTAATGGTTAGGAGGTAGGTATAATGAACAATCCTAACGACATTGGTTTTATCCATGACATCAGTTCTCTGGACACTCTGCGTCAAAAAGCAGTGAAAGAGGGAAAAGATGGCGAGCAAGAAGCATTGCATGCGGCTGCTCGTCAGTTCGAATCGATCTTCACCTCCATGATGTTGAAATCCATGCGTGAAGCCAATGAGGGCTTTGAGTCCAACATGATGAACAGCCAAAACGAGAAGTTCTACCGACAAATGTTGGATGAACAGATGGCGAGTGAATTGAGTTCGTCTGGTTCAATGGGACTGGCCGATATGATTGTTAAGCAATTAACGGCTGGGCAAGGGAACGACAAAAAAGAAACGGCTATGCGTGATGCGGCAAACAATGCTGCGGAATATCGTCGTGTTGACCCGAAAAAAGCGCGCGAGATTGAACAGCGCTTGATTGAATCTGGTCAACTATCTCGACCAAGCAATGAACCCACTCGATTCGATTCACCAGAATCCTTTGTTAACTCGATGAAGCCATACGCGGAGAAAGCTGCGAAAGCCCTAGGTGTCGAGCCATCTTTGCTACTTGCGCAAGCCGCTTTGGAAACGGGGTGGGGACAAAAGGTCGTGAAGAACGCGCGTGGCAGCAGCAACAACTTATTTAATATCAAAGCAGATCGAAGCTGGCAGGGTGACAAAGTGACGACTCAAACTTTAGAGTTCCACGATAACACGCCAGTGAAAGAGACGGCAGCGTTTCGCTCCTACTCAAGTTACGAAGACAGCTTTAATGACTTTGTACGATTTTTGAATGACAACCCACGTTACGATACAGCATTGCAGCAACGCGGGAATTCAGAGTCGTTTATTCGCGGTATCCACAGTGCGGGTTACGCGACCGATCCGAATTACGCAGATAAAGTCCTGCAGGTGAAGGATAAAATCGAAAGTATGTAATGTCTCTGCGACAATTTATGACGTTCTCGAAGGCTTGCCATAGTGCAAGCCTTCACTTTATCTGAACATCTACGCCTTTCTATCACTTGGCACATCTTTTGCTTTTAATGTGTCTAGGTGATCGGTTTTGCCGATTTATATTTCGTTTTTGGGGGCATGTATGGCGTCAGATCTTCTGAATGTAGGTACTCAAAGTGTGCTTACTGCTCAGAGACAATTAAACACCACTGGTCATAACATTTCTAATGTTAATACAGAGGGTTATAGCCGTCAGTCTGTTATCCAAGGCACGAATGATCCGCGCATGTTCGGTGGTTCTACCTACGGCATGGGTGTGCATGTGGAAAATGTTCGCCGCTCGTGGGATCAGTTTGCCGTGAATGAACTGAACCTGTCGTCGACCAACAATGCCAACAAAACGGATACCCAAGATAATCTTGATATGCTTTCTAGCATGTTGAGCTCTGTGGCATCGAAGAAAATTCCCGAGAACCTGAATGAGTGGTTCGATGCGGTAAAAACCATGGCAGATACCCCGAACGATTTAGGGGCACGAAAAGTGGTATTGGAAAAGGCGAAAATCTTCTCTGATACATTAAATGATTTCCACGAAACCGTGCGACTGCAATCTGATGTCACCAATAAAAAATTGGATATGGGCATTGAGCGCGTTAATCAACTTGCGTTGGAAATTCGCGATATTCATCGACTGATGATGCGTACTCCCGGTCCACATAATGACCTGATGGATCAGCATGAAAAGCTGGTTACTGAGCTGTCAGAGTACACCAAAGTTACCGTAACCCCACGCAAAAATGCGGAAGGGTTTAATGTTCATATCGGCAATGGACACACTCTTGTTTCTGGCACGGAAGCAAGCCAGCTCAAAATGATCGATGGCTATCCGGATGTTCATCAAAGACGATTAGCAATGGTGGAAGGGAATGGCATTAAAGCGATCAAGTCTGATGATATGGATGGCAAAATCGGCGCTTTACTTGAAATGCGCGACAAACACATCCCACAACTGCAAGATGAAATGGGCCGTTTAGCGACGGGCTTTTCCTACAAAATTAATCAGCTGCAATCTCAAGGTCTGGATCTCAACGGTAAGATAGGTAAAGACGTATTTACCGACGTGAACTCTGAGCTGGTGGCAAAATCTCGAGTTTTTGCTGCGCCTGACTCCCAAGCTGATGTTGCGGTTTACATCGAGGACATTTCCGCGATCAAAGGTGGTGAATATTCGCTGCGTTATGATGGCGATCAATACAGCGTGACAACACCGAAAGGTGAGCAAATGTCGTTGAACATCGACCGTTCGGATTCGTCATTTGTTCTGGATGGTATGAAAGTGCAAATTGGTGAAGGCCTTGCCGCCGGTGAGCGCGTATTGCTCCGCCCAACGAGAAGTGGTGCAGCCATCATAAAGATGGAAACCAATGACGCAAAAGCTATTGCCGCACAAAGTTATGAAGCCTCAACCACTTTTGCCCAAGGTAACGCCAAGTTTAAAATTCGTGAGGCGGGGGATGTTAAAGAGTTTGAGGTTACCGTACAACCAGCCGACGAGAAGCATGATAAGCCGTGGTTAAAGATCACGGATAACAAGGGTAATTTACTATCGGACAAATACTCATACCCGTTAGATAAAGATAACCCGAAGATTGAAATATCAGTGCCGAAAAGCCATCCGCTGTATAAAAACGGCGATGCAACCGTGTTTGAGTTGAGCGAAGGCGCACTGATGAATGATAAATTCACCGCAAACTTGGTGCCTTCTGAAGGTGGTAACGGCAACTTGAGAAAAATGCAGAAGATCCAAACAGACAAGATGATGGATGGAAAATCCAGTACCTTGATCGATGTTTATCATAACCTCAATACCGAAGTTGGACTGAAGTCTTCTACAGCAAACCGTTTAGCCTCCGTCGCTCGTTTAGAGCATGAAGCGGCGCAAGAGCGCGTTGCTTCTATTTCTGGTGTTAACCTCGATGAAGAAGCGGCCAACATGATGAAGTTTCAACAAGCGTACATGGCTTCATCACGTGTGATGCAAGCGGCGAATGATACCTTCAATACCATTTTACAACTGAGGTAAGGAGAAGAGATAAGTGCTAACCCGAATTTCTAGTTTCCATAACTATCAGTCCGTACAAAATGATCTGCGTCGTCAAGAGAATAAGGTTCACCACAACCAAGAGCAACTTGCTTCAGGGAAAAAGTTACTGAAACCTAGTGACGACCCCCTCGCTGCGCATTACATCCAAAACATTAGTCAGCAACAAGAGCAGCTACAACAATATCTTAGCTCGATAGTGTTGGTGCGTAATCGTCTAGAAAACCACGAAGTTAATATCGCCAATGCGGAGAATTTTGCCGACGAGTCGAAGCGCTTAACGATGGAGATGATTAACGGTGCCTTTTCTGCTGAAGACCGACAAGCAAAGAAGCGTGAGTTAGAAGAGATTGCGAACAATTTCCTTAACTTAGTGAACTCGCAAGATGAATCTGGTAACTACGTGTTTGCGGGTACTAAGCCAAAAAGCCAACCATTCTATCGCGATAAAGACGGTAGTGTTCAATACGCTGGGGACGATTATCAGCGCAAAATGAAAGTCTCCAGCATGCTTGAGATGCCAATGAACGATCCTGGCAGCAAGCTGTTTATGGAGATACCAAACCCATTTGGCGACTATCAGCCGAATTACGATCTACAAAACGGCTCTGAGCTGTTGCTAAACAAAGCCACTAACGTTGACGCGAAGGATGATGCGGCGTATCGCGTGACATTTGTCGATATGAATAACGGCAAATTTGGTTACCAATTAGAGCGTAACGGCAAAGTAGTGGATGCCGATGAGTTTTCTCCAGAGAAAGGGATTGAATACAAAGGCCTGAAAGTGCACGTAAAAGGCCAAATTACGCCTGGTGACAGCATTGAGATCGAAAAGCGGGCAGAGTTCAGCATTTTCGATACCTTCAAGGATGCAATGGCATGGTCAGACAAATCGGTTTCGGATACGTCGGCGACCGCCAAATTGCACCAAATGACAGAAGAATTCCACGCTGCTTTTATCCATTTGAATAAAGCGCGTACAGATGCCGGTGCTCGATTGAGTACGCTGGATATCCAAGAGCAAAATCATGAAGACTTTAATTTGTCTCTGGCAAAAGCGAAGAGCAACTTTGAGGACTTGGATTACTCTAAAGCCGTGATCGAGTTCAGTGAAAACTCGCGAGCGTTACAGGCATCGCAACAAGCATTCGGTAAGACCAAAGATCTAACGTTGTTTAACTACATCTAGTATGACACTCATACACATTGTCTGATTTTGATGCCTTATGTGCAAAGCCTTAAGCGCGATAAGTCGACGTAACCTGAGAGTCTGAGATGTCATGCGGCACGATTTTACCCAAAGCGGCAATGATGCGGGAGGCAAGTCGGGCGGCAACAGGGCAGCGTTCAATACCCTTGGGCTAAGATGAGTCTGACAAACCGGAAATAGCTTAATGATAAAGCTAACTTATTGTTTATTTGATTCTTTTAAAAGTAGTTAAATAATTTACGCAAGTTGGCACACAAATTGTATTGAAAATATCAGAACAGATTTAGAGATTCTAAACCCTGCGTTTAAGGCAGATTTAGCAAGTAACTTTTACGGTCAGTGCTTATCCAAATGAGAGTAAAGCTGGCCGCTTCGCAAAAGCTTGCGAACTCAACAGGAGAGCAAAATGGCTGTAACAGTTAGTACTAACGTCTCCGCGATGACCGCGCAGCGTTACCTAAACAAAGCGACTGATGAATTAAACACGTCGATGGAGCGCTTATCTTCAGGACATAAGATTAACAGTGCAAAAGATGATGCGGCAGGTCTACAGATCTCTAACCGCTTAACTGCACAGTCTCGTGGCCTAGATGTCGCAATGCGTAACGCGAACGATGGTATCTCGATTGCACAAACCGCTGAAGGTGCGATGAATGAGGCAACCTCTGTCATGCAACGAATGCGTGACCTTGCGATTCAATCATCGAACGGTACTAACTCTCCAGCTGAGCGTCAGGCGATCAACGAAGAGTCAATGGCATTGATTGACGAGCTAAACCGTATTGCAGAAACCACTTCATTTGGTGGTCGTCGTCTATTGAACGGCTCATTCGGTGAAGCAGCATTCCAGATTGGTGCGAGCTCAGGTGAAGCCATGATCATGGGACTCACCAGCATTCGTGCGGACGATACTCGCATGGGCGGTGTGACCTTCTTATCTGAGAACGGTAAAGATAAAAACTGGAGCGTTGACCCAGCTAAATCTGACTTGAAGATCACGCTACCAGGTATGGGTGAAGACGAAGACGGCAATGTTGATGATCTAGAAATCAACATTAATGCCAAAGCGGGCGACGACATCGAAGAGCTTGCCACTTACATTAATGGTCAGTCTGATATGATTAATGCGTCTGTAAGTGAAGATGGCAAGTTGCAAGTTTTTGTCGCGCATCCAAACGTTCAGGGTGAGATTTCTATTTCTGGTGGATTAGCATCTGAGCTTGGCCTGAGTGATGAACCTATCAGAACGTCAGTACAAGATATTGATATGACCACGGTACAAGGTTCTCAAAACGCGATTTCTGTGCTGGATTCGGCACTGAAATACGTAGACTCGCAACGTGCAGACTTAGGTGCGAAGCAAAACCGTCTGAGTCACAGCATCAACAACTTGGCGAATATCCAAGAAAACGTTGACGCCTCGAACAGCCGAATTAAAGATACAGATTTTGCGAAAGAAACCACGCAAATGACCAAAGCACAAATTTTGCAACAAGCAGGTACATCGATTCTTGCTCAAGCGAAACAGTTGCCAAACTCTGCAATGTCACTATTGCAGTAGTTTACTTAGCCTGTACTCAATACATTCAGACGTGGATGGGAATGCAGGCTTTTGGCAAGCAACTTTACAATAGAATGAGCGGCTCTCTCATCTCTCACCTGCCAATCATTTTCAATGTAAAGTTGCACTCGGTATGCCGGAAATGTGTTCATTTCTCTTGATCTCCACATAGGCTCTGGCGACCAACCTAGCCCCAGTTCTCTCAAAGGAAAAGGGGCTTTTTCTTTTCTAATTTTCACGTCTATCGTCTGCGAACTTACCTTTAATTGTTTCCTTTTGCTGGTTTTCTATACAATTTAGCCCTCTCGGCTCGATTTGTGGAAACTTGAGCACTTTTTCTTACTTTTCTTCAATTTTATTAGCTAAATCTCGCAATGTTATTTTTTTAAACTTTTTTCTAAAGCTTCTGAATTTGGTGTCGTTAATAGAGGTAACTTTGAGAGAACTACTTGGTTTTCCGAGACGTCGGAAACCGCTACACCGGAAAATCAATTGGAGAAATCACCATGGCAGTGAATGTAAACACTAACGTATCAGCGATGACCGCTCAGCGTTACCTAAACAACGCAAACTCAGCTCAACAAACTTCTATGGAGCGTTTGTCTTCGGGTTTCAAAATCAACAGCGCAAAAGATGACGCTGCGGGTCTACAAATCTCGAACCGTTTGAACGTACAAAGCCGTGGTTTGGATGTAGCGGTTCGCAACGCGAACGACGGTATCTCGATTGCACAAACTGCTGAAGGTGCAATGAACGAGACCACTAACATTCTTCAACGTATGCGTGATTTGTCTCTACAATCAGCAAACGGTTCAAACTCGAAAGCAGAACGTGTGGCGATTCAAGAAGAAGTGACCGCGCTAAACGACGAACTAAACCGTATCGCAGAAACCACTTCTTTCGGTGGTAACAAGCTACTAAACGGCACACACGGTGCGAAATCGTTCCAAATCGGTGCGGATAACGGTGAAGCAGTGATGCTTGAGCTAAAAGACATGCGCTCAGACAACAAAATGATGGGCGGTGTGAGCTACCAAGCTGAAAGTGGTAAAGGTAAAGACTGGAACGTTGCTGAAGGTAAGAACGACCTAAAAATCAACCTAACGGACAGCTACGGCCAAGAGCAAGAAATCAACATCAGCGCAAAGGCGGGTGACGATATCGAAGAGCTTGCGACTTACATTAACGGCCAAACTGACCTAGTGAAAGCCTCAGTAGACCAAGACGGTAAACTGCAAATCTTCGCTGGCAACAACAAAGTTGAGGGCGAGGTCGAGTTTTCAGGCGGTCTATCTGGTGAACTAGGCTTAGGCGAAGGCAAAAAAGTAACAGTAGATACTATCGACGTAACCTCAGTTGGTGGCGCACAAGAATCTGTTGCTATCATCGATGCGGCACTGAAATACGTAGACAGCCACCGCGCAGAGCTAGGTGCATTCCAGAACCGTTTCAACCACGCAATCAGCAACTTGGACAACATTAACGAGAACGTGAATGCGTCGAAGAGCCGTATCAAAGATACAGATTTCGCGAAAGAAACGACGGCAATGACCAAATCACAAATTCTATCGCAAGCGTCAAGCTCAATCCTTGCGCAAGCGAAACAAGCGCCTAACTCAGCGCTAAGTCTGCTAGGTTAATCAATTTAACAAAGCAAGAAACCAAAGCCAGGCTCATCCCTGGCTTTTTGCTTATTGGCTATAACGATTCAGATGTGTCCTGACAGTATGTTCGATAAGGCATTCATATCGATTAGATGATCTCTTTAAATTCCAATGTTTCTGCGATGGTGGCGCAGAGACACCTGAGTCAAGCAGCTGCGCAAAATGTTGAGTCACAACGCAACCTAACTTCGGGGTTTCGAATCAACTCGGCGAGCGATGATGCGGCAGGTTTACAGATATCGAATACTCTCCATGTACAAACGAGAGGGCTTGATGTCGCCTTAAGAAATGCGCACGACGCTTTTTCTGTTGCTCAAACAGCGGAGGGAGCATTGCACGAAAGCAGTGACATATTGCAACGCTTACGCTCTCTGGGGCTTCAAGCAGCAAACGGCAGTTATGACTCAAGTGATCGGCAAAGTATTCAATATGAGGTCGTAGCGCTGCAAGATGAGCTTGATCGTGTCGCGATCACGACAACATTTGCGGATAAAAACCTGTTTGATGGATCTTACGGTTCACAAAGTTTCCATATTGGCGCGAACGCTAATTCAATCTCTTTGACGTTACGTAACATGCGTAGCCATATCCCAGAGATGGGAGGGCAGCATTATGTTGGTGATGCGGTCGATAAAGATTGGCGAGTCACTAAAGATAACCAAACCCTAAAAGTCGAATACCAAGACAGTAAAGGGCAAACCCAAACGGAATCCATTGGACTCAAATTGGGTGACCGCATAGAACAGGTCGCCACTTACATCAATGCTCAACAATCGATAGTGAATGCTTCAGTAACGGAAAACAACGAACTGCAATTCTTCGCTTCTACGATGAAGGCGCCAGAGGGTGTGGTTCTCGAAGGGAGTTTAGCGGATGAGCTTGATGTGAGCGCTGGTCAATTAGTCACAATGGATGACATCGATATGTCGACGGCAGGTAAGGCGCAGCTTTCAATTGGGGTGATTGATGCAGCAATTAAGTATGTTGATTCGCACCGGAGTGAAATTGGCAGCTTTCAGAACCGTGTAAACGGCTCGATGGATAACTTAAATACTGTGAATCGGAGTGTTACAGAATCCAAGAGTCGAATAAGAGATACAGACTTCGCAAGAGAATCTACGGAAATGGTGCGTTCTCAAGTGCTCCAAGATGCGACAACTGCATTACTCGCTCAAGCGAAGCAAAGGCAGAGTTCGGCACTTGGATTACTTAGCTGAGCGGATTTCATTGATGTAAGTCGATCAGAAACAAAATTTCAGGTAATAAAAAACGCTGCCAATGGCAGCGTTTTTTCGTGTTCGATTAAGTAAAAATTACTTAGTTACACGTAGAACTGGAGTTTCACCAACAGTTACAGAACCAGAAAGCTTGTTTAGCTCTTTGATTTCGTCCATGTTAGAGATAACAACTGGAGTTAGCGTTGACTTCGCTTTCTCTTCTAGAAGAGCTAGATCGAATTCAATTACAGTGTCGCCAGCTTTAACAGTTTGACCTTCTTCAGCGATACGCGTGAAGCCTTCGCCTTTTAGTTCAACTGTGTCGATACCGAAGTGAACGAAAAGCTCAACACCGTCGTCAGACTCGATAGAGAACGCGTGATTAGTTTCGAAGATCTTACCGATAGTACCGTTTACAGGAGCTACCATTTTGTTGCCTGCTGGCTTGATAGCAATACCGTCACCAACGATTTTCTCAGCGAAAACAACATCTGGCACGTCTTCGATGTTTACAATCTCACCAGAAAGTGGCGCGATGATTTCGATAGCACCAGCGTCAGCGCTGTCATCAGATACAAGCTTCTTAAGTTTGTCAAACAGACCCATTGTGTCATGCTCCTAAGGTTTGGTTTTATTCTGTCGAATTATAGTATACCAATATAGCTCATTAGACGACTTTTTTCGCCGTCTAATGGCCATTAAGTATTGAATTACTTGGTACTACCGATTACTGAGCTTTCTCAGCAATAAACTTTTCTACCACGGCTTCGATTTCTTCTGCTGTCGGTAGAGAAAGGGCTTCTTCAGCCATTGCTTTCACTTCTGCGAAGTTAGAGTTACGAACAACTTTCTTCACTTTAGGGATTGAAATGCCGCTCATTGAGAACTCGTCCAGACCCATACCTAGAAGTAGAAGTGTTGCACGCTCGTCACCTGCAAGTTCACCACACATACCAGTCCATTTACCTTCTGCGTGAGAAGCGTCGATAACTTGCTTGATCACTGTAAGTACAGCTGGTGATAGTGGGTTGTATAGGTGAGAAATCATCTCGTTACCACGGTCAACCGCTAGCGTGTACTGAGTTAGGTCGTTTGTACCGATAGAGAAGAAAGACACTTCCTTCGCTAAGTGGTGTGCGATCGCAGCAGCAGCAGGAGTTTCAACCATAACACCGATTTCGATGTTTTCGTCGAACGCGTGGCCTTCAGCGCGTAGCTCTTCTTTGTACTCTTCGATCGCTTTCTTAAGCTCACGGATTTCTTCGACAGAGATGATCATTGGGAACATGATACGCAGTTTGCCGTGTGCAGAAGCACGTAGGATGCCACGTAGCTGATCACGAAGGATTTCACGACGATCTAGACTGATACGTACAGCACGCCAACCTAGGAATGGGTTCATCTCTTTTGGAAGATCCATGTATGGGAGATCTTTATCGCCGCCGATATCCATAGTACGGATGATCACAGCTTGACCGTTCATTGCTTCCGCAACTTCTTTGTACGCTTGGTACTGTTCTTCTTCAGTTGGTAGCGCAGTACGGTCCATAAATAGGAATTCAGTACGGTACAGACCAACACCTTCACCGCCATTACGAAGGATACCGTCACAGTCTTTCACTGTACCGATGTTACCGCAAACTTCTACACGGTGACCGTCAGTCGTTTCTGCGTGTAGGTCTTTCAGTTTCGCTAGCTCTTCTTTTTCAGCTAGGAATGCTGCTTTAACCGCTTTCGCTTCTTCTAGCTCAGCTTCTGATGGGTTAACAACAATCTTGTTGTTCATTGCGTCAAGAATCAGCATGTCGCCATTCTTAACTTTCTTCGTGATGTCGTTAGTACCAACGATAGCTGGAAGCTCAAGTGAGCGAGCCATGATTGAAGTGTGAGATGTACGACCGCCGATATCACAAGCAAAACCAAGCACGTAGTCTAGGTTGATTTGTGCAGTTTCAGATGGCGTTAGGTCGTAAGCAACAAGAATTACTTCTTCGTTGATATCGCTAAGCGAAACAATGTTGATGCCTAGTGCGTTCTTAACAAAACGAGAACCGATATCGCGGATGTCAGTTGCACGCTCTTTTAAGTATTCGTCGTCTAGAGACTCAAGAGCACATGCTTGCTCTTCGATCACTGAGTGGATAGCGTGATCAGCAGTCATCTTGTCGTTTTTGATAAGTGCTAGGATTTCCTCTTCTAGCTCTTCGTCTTCAAGAAGCATGATGTGACCTTCAAAGATCGCTTCTTTTTCTTCGCCAAACGTTTCAAGCGCTTTTTGCTTGATAGTTTCTAGCTGAGCTGCAGATTTGTTACGAGCGTCAAAGAAACGCTGAACTTCAGCTTCTACTTGATCGTCAGAAATAGTGTTTGTGTTTAGGACAATTTCATCTTCTTGAAGTAGTAGTGCTTTACCGATTGCAATACCAGGAGATGCTAGGATGCCTGAAATCATAGCCTTACCTTAAGTTTGGTCAACTTTATAAAACGGGAGAATAATGGGTGCGCTAACGAATAGTTTTAGCTTAGTTTTGAGCCTATTTCCAACGAAGCCATTTTGCTTTCACAAAATGGCTTCTGGAGTAGGAGACCGGATTAGTGTAGTTGGTCCATTAGAGCAACTAGGTGGTCAACTGCTTGCTGAGCTTGTGGGCCTTCAGCAGAAATAGTAACTTGAGTACCTTTTACTAGGCCTAGTGTTTGTAGTTTGAACAGGCTCTTAGCGCTAGCGCTTTTACCGTTAGAAGTCACAGTGATGTCTGCGTCGAATGCTTTTGCTTCTTTAACAAACTGTGCAGCTGGACGAGTGTGAAGGCCGTTTTCTGCTGTGATTTCTACTTGCTTCTCGTACATGTGATATACCCCAATAAATGTATTTTTTTGTTAGTTTGTGACCAGATTTTAGCTTAACTGCTTTACATCTTGTGCGCTAGCACGGGAAGAGTTCAAAGCGCGTCAGTTCTGATACTAGTCAAAAGTTTGGTAACTACGCAACTGTTTGCGTGCGTAATCACTTTGAAACCTTTTTGTGTTCTGCTTCTTTATTTTGAAGCTAGAAATAAAACACCCTGATATTACCAAAGGTAGGGCAGGGATCAACAAAAAAGCCCCTAAACGGGGCTTTTTTAAACTAAAAATTGATTTGAACACATATTATTGTTGGTTCTCTTTTTCGGTAAAGATACCTGCAAAGAGTGCTGTACTTAGGTAACGCTCACCGGAACTTGGCAAGACAGTTACAATTGTTTTTCCTTCAAATTCAGGTAGTTCTGCAAGTCGGTTCGCTGCAACAACCGCTGCGCCAGATGAGATACCAGCTAGGATACCTTCCTCTTCCATTAGGCGACGAGCCATCTCAATCGCTTCTTCTGAGGTAACTTGCTCAACACGGTCAATAATGTCTAAATCGAGGTTACCAGGGATGAAACCAGCACCGATACCTTGAATTTTGTGTGGGGCAGGTTGGATTTCTTCGCCAGCAAGTGCTTGTGCAATAACCGGAGACTCTGCTGGCTCAACTGCAACAGAAGTGATGGCTTTGCCTTTTTCACCTTTGATGTAACGGCTTGTACCTGTGATAGTACCGCCCGTACCAACACCAGCAACGAATACGTCGATTTCACCGTCTGTCGCTTCCCAAATCTCAGGGCCCGTAGTCTTTTCGTGGATTTCTGGGTTCGCTGGGTTGTCAAATTGTTGAAGAAGTAGGTACTTCTCAGGGTTGCTTGCTACGATTTCTTCTGCTTTAGCAATCGCCCCTTTCATGCCTTTCGCCGCTTCAGTCAGCTCAAGGTTCGCGCCTAGTGCTTTTAGTAGCTTACGGCGTTCTAGGCTCATTGATTCAGGCATGGTCAATGTTAGCTTGTAACCGCGAGCAGCCGCTACGAATGCTAGAGCAACACCTGTGTTACCACTGGTAGGTTCTACAAGCTCTACACCTGGCTTAAGAAGGCCCGCTTTCTCTGCTTCCCAAATCATGTTTGCACCGATACGGCACTTAACACTGAAGCTAGGGTTACGCGCTTCAATTTTCGCGAGAACTTTGCCTTTACTTACTTTGTTTAGACGAACGAGAGGTGTATTACCAATAGTAAGAGAGTTATCTTCGTAGATTTTGCTCATAGTGATGTTCCTTCATTACACGTTGTGTGAATATGGATAGAAGAATATGCGGTATGAAAAAAAGGGAAAAGGATTAAAAAGTTATATCTTATTAGGTTGGCCCAGAACTTGATAAAAGAAAAGGGAAAAGCTGGCGCTGATCCCTTTCCTTAATCTCTAATCGACTATCGTTGGTGCTTAAACTCCGCGACCCACATAGCGGTTGCACCACATATTGCTACAGGCATGACAATGAGGTTCAAAATTGGGATCGTCGTAAATACAGACACCAATACCCCAAAGCCATAGGCCTTACCTTGCTTTTGTTTCAATTTGTAACGCATGTTGTTAAATGGGATTTTGTGGTTATCAAACGGGTAGTCACAATATTGAATCGCGAGCATCCAGGCGGTAAAGATAAACCATAAAAATGGGCCTACTGTTTGTCCAAGGGCAGGGATGAGCAATAACAGGAATAGGCCTATTGCTTTAGGTAAAATGTAAAGGAGCTTTCTCCACTCACGAGCTAAAACGCGAGGAACATCTTTCAGGACGGCAGTGAAACCATCATCATTTACTTTTTGTCCCGTTAAGTACTCTTCCACTTTTTCAGCCAAGAGGCCATTGAATGGCGCGGCGATAAAGTTCGCGAGCGTGCTGAAAAAATAGGAGAAGGTAGCGAGTATCGTTAGAGCGAGTAAAGGCCAAAGAATGTAAGTTAACCAGGATAAAAACTCAGGCAGCTGCCCAATCCAGCCTTCTATCCATATATTAAGGTTTGAAAATAGATAGAAGATGGCACCACCTACAAGCAAGATATTTGCAAGTAGAGGTAAGATGACAAAGCGCCTGATTTTAGGGGCAAGTGCCAATTGTATCCCGTATAGAAAATAACCGAACCCGGTTCTCTGCTGATTGTTTTGCTTCATGTCTATTTTGGCTTCGTGTAAATGAAAACTCATTGTACCTGTGAGGACTTTTCTTTCAATGCCCTGACAAATGACGTCTTGTTAAGTGGAATCGTGGCAAGAATCACAACAAAAAACGGAACTTCTTGCATTAAGTTGTTCTAAATCTACATATAGTTTTGGTAAAGTAAACGTATCATTCAGATTTATTGCACTTGGGTTGCTGCTCAAGGAACTGCGAGTAGTAAAAACAAGTATATTGAGAGTAAATAATGCAGGAATTGCGATTCGTACTCATTGTTGTTGGCGCATTAGCCATCGCGGCATTACTGTTTCATGGTTTATGGAGCAGTAAAAAAGAAGGCAAAGCAAAGTTTGGTAACAAGCCACTTGGTAAGCTGGATGTTAACCAAGAAGACAAAAATGATCTTGTTGAGAAAGAACGAGACTTCGCTCCCGCTCCTGAAGATGACTTTGAGATCATTCGCAAAGATCGCAAAGAACCAGATTTTGGGATGGCGAGCTCTTTCGACAACAAGTTTGAATCTGACCCGTTATTCGGTGGTCCATCTGAAGTCAAACAGACGCAGCAGGAGCCGGATGACATCCCTTCATTTGTTGCAGAAAAAGATAAAGAAGAGGACGTTGAGCCTGTTGTTCAAGCAACAGTAGCTGAAGAGCCATTCCAGCCCGCTGTGGAAGAAGACGCTATTCCCGCCGCGTTTGATATTACGGAGAAAGAACAGCAAGTCGAAACGGTTAGTGAGCCTGTCGTTGCAGAGCCTAAGGAAGAGCCAAAGCCAGAATCTGAAATGCAAGTGATTGTATTGAATGTGCACTGTGCGGGTGAAGAGCCATTTGTTGGTACTGCTTTATTTGAGAGTATGCAACAAAACGGCTTAATTTATGGCGAGATGGATATTTTCCACCGTCATGTCGACTTGTCCGGTAACGGCAAAGTGCTGTTTAGCGTCGCTAATATGATGCACCCTGGTACGTTTGAGCATGCTGATCCTGCTGAGTTTACAACGAAGGGTATTTCATTCTTCATGACATTGCCTTGTTATGGCGAGGCTGAACAGAACTTCAACTTAATGCTTCGAACTGCGCAGCAAATTGCTGATGACTTAGGTGGTAACGTACTTGATGACCAGCGCAACTTAATGACGCCAGATCGTTTAGCATCTTATCGACGTCAAATAGTTGAGTTTACTGCCGCTAACGCATAATCTTAACAGCAAATAATAATAGGGCTCCGGATGGAGCCCTTTTTCTTGGATTTCCCAACCTCACCGATTGAAAATACACGGGGCTTTACTATGTCTGAATCAGTACTTCAGCGACTAGAAGAACTAAAAGAGTCGTTGCATTACCACGCTGTGCGTTACTACGTGGAAGATAACCCAGAGATCCCTGATGCCGAGTACGACCGTTTAATGCGAGAGTTACTGGATATTGAAGCTGAGAACCCTGACTTAATAACCGTAGACTCGCCAAGCCAACGTGTCGGTGGACAACCTCTCTCTGCGTTTAGCCAAGTGACACATGAAGTACCGATGCTTTCGCTTGATAACGCGTTTGATGATAGTGAACTTGATAGTTTCCACAAGCGCGCACAAGAGCGCGTGGGCAGCCAGAGTGTGAAAGAATACTGTTGTGAGCCTAAATTGGATGGACTCGCCGTAAGTTTGTTATATGAGAGTGGCGTATTAGTTCAGGCGGCCACTCGAGGCGATGGTACTACGGGTGAAAACATCACAGAGAATGTGCGTACGATTAAAGCCATTCCTTTAAAACTCAGAGGTAATGACTGGCCAAATCGTCTTGAAGTTCGTGGTGAAGTCTTTATGCCGAAAGCTGGGTTTGAAAAGCTCAATGAATTAGCAAGGAAGAAAGGCGAGAAAATCTTTGTTAATCCACGTAACGCTGCGGCAGGTAGCTTACGACAATTGGATTCACGTATTACGGCTTCTCGTCCGCTTAGCTTCTATGCATACAGTGTAGGCGTGGTGCAAGGCGCAGAATTGGCAGCAAGTCATTACGAACGCTTTTTGCAAATCAAATCTTGGGGACTGCCAATGTGTCCGGAAACTAAGCGAGTTGAAAGCTTGGCGGATGTAAAAGCTTACTACCAAGATATATTGCAGCGTCGTGATGCCCTCCCTTATGAGATCGATGGTGTCGTTATTAAAATTGACGATATTGCCGTGCAAGAGCGTCTGGGGTTTGTTGCTCGCGCTCCACGTTGGGCGATTGCCTACAAGTTCCCAGCACAGGAAGAAATGACGACACTGAATGAAGTGGAGTTCCAAGTCGGTCGCACTGGTGCGATTACACCTGTTGCTAAACTAGAGCCTGTATTTGTTGGCGGGGTAACGGTAAGTAATGCGACGCTTCATAACGCAGATGAGATAGAACGTCTGCAGGTCAAGATTGGTGATCACGTTGTGATCCGCCGTGCTGGCGATGTTATTCCGCAAGTCGTATCTGTCATCAAAGAGCGTCGACCAGAAACAGCTCGAGATATTGTTTTCCCAACTCAGTGTCCTGTTTGTGGTTCGCATGTTGAGCGGATCGAAGGAGAAGCGGTAACACGTTGTATGGGGGGCTTAGTTTGCCAAGCCCAACGCAAACAAGCGCTAAAGCACTTTGTTTCTCGTAAAGCATTAGACGTTGACGGTTTAGGCGATAAAGTGATCGAGCAGCTTGTTGATCGTGAGATGGTGAAAACTCCTGCTGACTTATTTAAGTTATCAGCGGGGATTTTAACCGTACTAGATCGCATGGGGCCAAAGTCTGCGCAGAATATTGTGAATGCGTTAGAAAAATCCAAAGAAACAACTTTACCTCGGTTTTTGTATTCACTGGGGATCCGTGAAGTTGGCGAGGCAACCGCAGCAAACTTAGCAATGCACTTTAAAACGTTGGGAGCGATCCAAAATGCTACCGAAGAGCAGTTGATTGAAGTGCAAGACATCGGTGCTGTGGTTGCTCAACATATTACGACTTTCTTTAGTGAAGAACAGAACCAAGCGGTGGTTAAAGATTTGCTTGAACAAGGAATTCATTGGCCAGAGATTAATACTACTGAGCAGGTGGGGGAATTACCATTAGAAGGTAAAACAGTAGTATTAACGGGAACACTTTCTCAACTGGGGCGTACAGAAGCCAAAGAAGCCCTCCAAGCACTGGGGGCTAAAGTGACGGGTAGTGTTTCTAAGAAAACCGATATTTTGTTTGCTGGTGAAAATGCAGGTTCGAAGCTCGCAAAGGCACAAGAACTGGGTATCGAAATTAAAACCGAACAAGACTTACTCGAACTGATGAATTAAGTCTTCTCAAAAAAGCTAAAAAATAACTAAAAGCCCCGTATGGTAAGCATGCGGGGCTTTTTATTGTTCATAATTAAGTGTTTTTTTATTGAGTAATTGATGCCTTTGTTCATTTCAGTGATCAAGATCGAACCTTGGGTTATTGGTTTTTTTGGCTTTTTTAGTCTGCGAGTGACTTCAAGTTGATACTTTTAAGTTCAATTTAAGTGTTTGATTTTAAATAATAATTTATTGTGTTGTGTTGATGTTGTTAAAAATAAGATCTGGATCAATAAGTTATATGGAACTTTGGAGTGGCTCATATTTTTTTAGAAAAAAAATAAGTTCCATTTGGATGTTTTTAGCTGCGAAGTTAGTCTTAATCACGTGGATACACGGTGTGTATGCAGGAACTAAAAAAAGCCAAATTAGAAATAATGAGGTTTGATCAGGAATTTACTTCTCTCCTTCGGCGGCCAACTAAAGGTGAGATAGAAAAATACAGCTATATCCATTTTTAGGAGTTTTTCCATGGACAAATTTTTTAAGGTTTCAGCGTTAACCGCAGCAATGTTTGGTGTTGTTGCTGTCGCTCCAGCTACAGCGTCTACTGAAAGTGCAGCAGGTGGCGAGTACGTAGAGAAAGTGAACGAATTTATGCAAGACTCAAGTCTGAATGCATTATTCATAGTTGATACTCGTTCACGAACTCGTACAACAGGTAAGCCCGGCGGTGAAAATGGTGACCGTTGGAGTCGTCTAAACTACTCTTCTTACAACGCAATTTTAGACTTCACTTCTGGCTACCACGATGGTTGGGTGGGCGCAGATGTTGCGGCTTACTACTCTGGCGATCTTTACAACGATAGTCTTTACAATTCAAACGAAGGCTACCTATGTAACGAAATCTCAACTTGTAACAACCTAGACTGGGGTGCAGGTGATGGTCAGCAGCTTAAAGTTTACAAAGCAGCGCTGAAATTCAAAGCAAACGAAAACTTTAATGCTCGTTTCGGTATGTTACAGGCTGGTGGTAACGGTACAATCGGTAACGTTTGGAGCTTTGTACCTGGTACTTACCGTGGTTTCGAACTTAACGCTAAACTTGGTGATTTCAACCTAAGCTACTTTGGCGCAGACCAATTTACAGCACCTTGGCTGCTTCACGAAGATGATTACGCACCAGCGCTTTGGTCTGACACGTCATGGAGCTACCTACACTCTCTAGGTCTAAATGGTAACCTAACTGACAGCCTGTTTATGCAACTTGGCCTAGGCCAAGCAACTGGCGTTCAATATGCAAATGGTGTTGACTGGGGTGCAGGTCAAGTGACTAGCTACCACAACGAGACTGATAACACATCTTACAAAGCGTATTTGAAGTACACAGTGAGCGATCGTACAACTCTAGCATTTGATTTCTACGGTGTTGACGATGATGTGAAATACGATGGTCTAGGTTTCCACACTGGTCTATCTTTGAATCAATCTTTCGGCAAGCTAGCTTGGATGTCTGAGTTGCGCTACACAGACACAGATAACCGTGCGGACTTCGTTCCTCGTACTATTCATACATATGGTATGAACAATGGTACTTGGTCTCAGTGGTGGGACGCGCTGTCTGACTGGAACAAAGCGGGTGAGCTAGCATGGTACAACCGTCTATCTTACAACCAAGGTAACGGCTGGAACTACTACCTAGGCTTTGGTTACGGTACTGGCGCTGACTCTGCAGCAAGCGGAGCATCAGGTGACTGGGATTACGAAAGCGAATACGCAGTTAACGCAACAGTATCTTACTCACTACAAAGTGGCGCGCTTAAAGGTTCTACCATTCGTTTACACGGTACAATCCTAGAACGTGATGAGTACGCAGGTGCTGGCGATGCGGATGAAACAGACTTACGTCTACAAGTTCTTATCCCTTACAGCTTCCACTAATACTTAATTAGATAATAAAAGGAGCCGCTAGGCTCCTTTTCTATTTCACTTCTCGGCCGTCGTATATTTTGCAATATAACGGTGGCAACATATGTACATTACCGTTTGGCAACTCACACTTTATCTCTGGGCCTAACGTACGACCACCGGATGCACCATTAGCATGAGTGGTTAACGGAATTATGGCAAAAGATATTACTAATAGACCAGATAAAAATCTCATAATAATCACCTTAATATAAACTTTAAATATCTACGTGCTTGTATAAACCGTGACTACGCAGAAAGGCAAGGTTGAATAGGGCTATTATATCAAACTAAGCTCTTACTTCTTTACTATTCCCATTCCCCACCTCTAAATCGACACATTTCACTTGGAATATTCGTAACGTCGCCACTTGGCATCTTACATTCGACTATAGGTCCCAAATTAGTTGTACCGCCGTTTCCGTTGTTGTAGGCAAAGGAAGAAAAAGAAAAAATACCGCACAACATTAAAAAGAGAAGCTTATTCATAGTACATCCTCTTACTTACCAAATAAAAAGCACTCAACTTAAATGCTTATGCGTTAAGTATGTATCCGAGGATAAAAAGATCAAAAAATAATTCAATAAAGTTTTATTTTTTAAAATAAATTTAGATCGATAATTTACCTAGATATATTTCTATCTTATTGATTGTCGTGTGTTGAATAATTAAATAATAGGAAATGGTAGGTAGGGTATTAATAATATTACTAATACTTATTTTTTTCTCGATTTTAATTAAGGTAATGAAATGAAAGCAGTTGTTTAGATTAAAGTAATGGAGCATGATTTGCCCCATTACTTTGGCATAAATTAATTAGAATCAGGCTCAATGATTAAAATAATACCTTCAACATCGGTGATTCTTACGCGGGTACCGGCTGGAAGTGCTTGATCCGATTGTGCGGACCATGTGGTATCGGCTACCTTGATGCGATTGAGCCCGACGGAAAAGTCTTCTTCAAGGATAAGAGTACGCCCAATTAACTGCTTGTACTTTTGGTTCAGATCTCTTTCTTGGTCTTCTTGCTTGTCTTTAGACCATTGTCGTCGCCACCAAAGCCAGGTGGTGATTAAGCTGAAGCTTGCAAAGCAAAGCCATTGCAATTGCCAGCTCATTGGCAAAACGGTCATGAGTGCTCCAACGATAAGTGCAGACATCCCGAGCCAGAGAAAATACCCTGCGGTACCAAGTAGCTCAACTGCTAAAAGAGCAAAGCCAAACGCTAGCCAATGCCAGAAAGAGATACCTTCCAACAAACTAAAAAAGTCCATAAATTAATCTTTATCTTGTTGTTTAAACATCTCTGCTATCCCTGCAACCGAGCCCATTAGTCCGGTTGCTTCTAATGGAAGCATAATGATTTTACCATTTTCGGCTTGACCAATGCTCTTGATCGCTTCGGTATAACCCTGTGCAATGAAGTAATTGACGGCTTGCATGTCACCTTTTGCAATGGCTTCGGAAACCATGTAAGTCGCTTTTGCTTCTGCTTGCGCGGCACGCTCACGTGCTTCTGCATGGAGAATAGCAGACTGCTTTTCGCCTTCAGCTTTTAATATCTCTGATTGTTTATGACCTTCGGCCTTTAATATCTCAGCTTGGCGAACCCCTTCTGCTTCAAGAATTTCCGCACGCTTATTACGCTCGGCTTTCATTTGCGCATTCATTGCAGCGGTCAGATCGGCTGGTGGCTGGACATCTTTAATCTCAATTCGTGTGACTTTTACGCCCCAAGGGTTTGTTGCTTGGTCAACGATCGCCAACAGCTTAGAGTTGATCATGTCGCGTTGGCTCAGCATTTCGTCCAGTTCCATTGAACCTAAAACGGTACGAATGTTGGTAAGGGTCAAGTTTCTAATAGCGTGTTCTAAATCGTTGACTTCATAAGCCGCTTTTGCAGCATCGATCACTTGAACAAATCCGACAGCGTCAATAACCACGTTAGCGTTATCTTTTGAAATGACCTCTTGCGCAGGAATATCGAGAACGCGCTCCATCATATTTACTTTTTGACCAACTTTATCAACGAATGGAATGATCAAGTTTAAACCCGGCTTTAATGTGTGGGTGTAGCGTCCGAAGCGTTCAACTGTCCAGTTGTTTCCTTGCGGAACCGTTTTAATGGCTGAAGATAAGATAACGACAGCAAGAACGACGAAAATACCGATGGTGATCAGTGAATCAATTGGCATGAGTTATTCCCTTAAGTGCATAATATTCGATCCATTTTTACCTATTTATAGACAATAGACAATTGAAGTTCTGAGACCTTTGAGAGGTTATTGGTTTTTTATATGACAAAGGCCGGAAACACCGGCCTTTGTCATTGCATGGTTTTATTCTCGCTATTTCGCGGGGTATTCAATCCAACTTGAACCATCAAGAGAAACATAATATTTCCCTTGTACTTCAATCACAGTAGAGCCTGAGTTCTGCGCGACAACTCGTGTTTCTGGTAGGTTCTCTGTCAATATTGAAGGGCTAAACGTCTTACTTTGATAAATGTTTTTATCCAGGATATTCGAAACGAGCTGCGACAATGCCAGATAGCTAGATGGCTCGCTTACGTGTTCGGTGTCGCCCTGACGCTGAATTCCTTCTCCGAAGATTTTAATTCCTACCGGTGTATGAATGATTGTCGGTGCAGGAATTTCTCGCATACCCGAAATTTGCATGCGGTCTCCTCGCATTCCACCACCATGTTCTGGTACCAAAGCGACAACGATGTTGCGTTTTGAGGACTCTAAGGTTTTAAAGAACGCGTGGAGATCATCAAGCAAATTCTCAAGGCGCATTTTGTAGCTAGCAATAGATGTGCTTGAATTCGCATTGATGATCCTGTTGCCATCATGTAGTGAAATTGAGTTGTAGAGTGCCACGACTTTGTCGTCACTACTGTTAAGTCTTTGCTGCCACCAATTATCCAATACTTGCTTATCGCGGAAGATCGAAGAGCCATCAAAAGATTTTTGGTAAGGAGTTAAGTCTTCTTGAGACATAAGAGCCGCTTGTAAGTCGCCGTCTTTTTTGATCAATTCAAGGAAGCTATCAAAGACACCATTGTGGTTCATCAGTAAATTTTCTGTGAAGCCTAGTTCTTTCAAACTTTCGAACAAGTAGCACTGCTTTGATGGTGCTGGCTGGAACAGTTGACTGTGTTCTTGTTGACCACAATTGGCTCGTAGCAGACGAATGACAGCAGGCCCACTGTATGACGTAGCGGAGCTAAAATTGTCGAACATGATGTCAAACTCTTTGAACAGAGGATGATCAGCCAGTCCTGCAATTTCGATGTCATCCCACGCGACCGAACAAATACTCAAGAACAGCAAATCAAAAGGAGCATCCATTGCGCTGTTGGTATCGAATGTTACATGTCGGGAAGCTTCTTTAGAAAAGAAATCTGCAGTTAACGTGTTGAGACTGGCATCATTAATTTCCGTTATTTGAGGTTGTTTGCTAGCAGTAACCTCGGTTGTTGGCTGTTGTTGGGCTACTTCTGCAGCCACTGTTGTCTGAGGTTCAGTCGTCATAGGAATACTTATATAGATCATCGCAATAACCACAAAGACTGAAACCCTAACAAACTTGCTCAAAATAAAGTACGCACCACACAAAGCGAGCAATCCGAGTATTGCTTGGAATGATAAAAATCGTCCCAAAAGCTCGACCAGATAACTCGATTCAAACTGCATTAACTGTCCCGCTTGAGCCCAAAGACGGTTTAGAGGAGGTAGGTAAGAATCGTAATGCAAGAGCCACGCTGCGGCGACAAATGAAACGATATGGCGCACCGCATTTAGGCTTTTCATCGAGATAGGAAGCAGGATGAAGATCAACAGCGCAAAGTTTTCCATTGGATGGAAATCGATGATTCCTTGAAAATAGAGCGCTGTTTTTGCGATAAAGTAAATGTTCCACCAGCCCAATCCTATAGTGAGGGGGGTAGAGTCATGAGAATGCGATGTCATTACTTAAGCTTCTTGGTGTTAGTGGCTGATGTATCTAGCTCAAAATAGCGCGAGCGTTTTAAGTGTTTGTGGTAAAAGCGTCGGGTAGCGTTTACTAGGTCACGTAGAAAGTATCCTAGGAGTAGGCCAATACCTGAACTGATACACACGGTCAGTAAAAAATCGTTAATATTCATGAACGTTCCTTGAGATCAATGGTTTTTTTCACAGCAAACAAAGGAGGAACATCAGCAATGGAGTTAGTGGCGGTATGGAATATTTTCCTCTCTGTCGCCAGAGCTGAAACGTCGTCGGATATGACAGCGGCATCTTGAACGATGAATTTTAACTCTGTTTCGATATCTAATTGGGTATCAAACGTGTGGGTCGAGTGAAATAGGTCTCTCACTGGAAACTCAAATATATTGTTTAGCGCAATATCAATATCGCTTTGTCGAATAGCACTGAACACGACATATAGAGCTTTGTTGCAGGCTGTCACAACGTCGCCATCTCTTCGAATATGACAAAGACGTAAACATTCCTCTGCAGTCATACCTGGCAATAAGTTCAGCTTTATAAGTGCAAAGTTCACACTTGAGTGTGTTGAGTGGGAAATGACGTCAATACAGTATTGACTAAAATCCTGGTTTTGTAAGTAGCCTTTGCTACCAAACTCAAAGTCATATTTTAAGAGCGCCTCTAAACTTTCAGGAATTGGGCGTGTAAGCATTTGGCCTTGAATTGCTTCAACCTGAGTCATAAAGCGCATGTGGGGGATTTGCGCGTGAGAAATGAAGTTTGCCCCCGCGCGAAGCAAGAACTTTTCATCTGCATATCTCAGACATTGTTGGGTCTCCCTGACAATAATCTTTAGTCGACGGCCATATGCGGACCTTAAACGGTAGCAATCTAACGCGATCTGTTGAACTTCGCTTTGGTTATCGCAGCTGAAAATAATCGTTGAAGAGCGAGGGTTGTCTAGCATCGCTATGAGTCCTTGATTGCTCTCTGCCACACGCATCCCTTTTGGGGCTTTCACGCTTTCTCTGAAAGCTCTTCTGCTGACATAGATTCTATCGCTATCCGATTTGTCTTCTGGCATGACATGAGATTGATGCGTTTCGTAAGACGTTGCTTTTAGTGTTTTATCTTTAGTTTTAGTGAGAATGTATTCGTGTTGGGTAATTACACCGTGTTTATTGGACCAAAAATCCACAAGATAGCAGTAGCGAGCGTCATCTAATGATGTCATGGTCGCCAAACCTGCAATGTGTCTATTGTGAGAAATAAGAATGGGCTTTAATAGTGAAGTCGTCAGATGCCCATATATACAAACACTAATAGTGATTTTTTTATTATTTGCCAGCTCATTTAAGCTTTGTAGAAAGACACTTATAAAATCATCATTAGTTGATGATAGTAGCGAGTCTGGAACAACTAATAGACATGTAGAAAACTTCTTTATGTTCGTTTGGTGAATGTCTTTAGCAAGATTTATAGCTTTGGGTGTTTTTTTTGTGAATTTATGACTAAGAAAAAAACACTGTTCAAGGTGGGTTTTAGATAAGTCATTGAATTTCATTAAGGCTTCATCATTCAATGTGGACAAAAAAGTTTCTTTGTCTGTAAAGCTTGTAAGTGAAGTGTTGTCATTTTCCGGTAGTGTACTGAACAAATAATCAATAAGCATCTTTTTATGAGTAAATAAGTTTACATAAACAGAGTTTATCTCTCGTTCGTTTTTAATAGCAGATGATTCAGAGAGTGATGACATAAAGATCCTTAAATCAATAACTTAATGTATTTTGTGAAGCTCAAAATCCGTTGTATGCTAATCGTTACAATTTTGATTTTCTTAGTGACAAGAAAATGACGCTAAGATATTAAACGAAATTGATCAGAAATTAAAATAGTTATAGCATGTGCTTCACATGATGTTTATGAGTTTAAAATCAATAGTCTCTAAGTCTATGATTCTCATTTAAAATATTTAAATTTCTTATATGTATTAAATGGATGGTAACAATTCATTATTGTAATCCTTTTTTCTGAAGTTAAATATTATTTAGGCCTTTGTTATTTATATGGGCTATAAATAAACTTATTCACATTCATCATCGTTCTATAAATATGAGACGCATAGGTCGATGCGTCAATTTTTTAACAATGGAATTTATACTGAAAATGATAGTGGCGGGATTGCTGTTATCTCAGTTTAAGCTCCGTTACATTGTGAAAAATTCTATGACTGAGTCTGCAAAAGATATTAATTCGATCTACTCTTCTTATAACTTAACTCAATACACGTATATTGAAACAACAGAAAACGAGTCTTACGTACAAGTTAAAAATAAGTGGCAAGTCTTCAAAGCCAACGGTGCTCGTAATGTTCTATCTTTGGTACGTAATACGCAGAAAAATTCAGAAACGGAAGCGATATGAAGCGCCTTCTATTTGTTAGTTTAAAAGGCGGTTGTGGCTCAACGACCGTCGCTGCGAATTTGGCACAAGCGTTAGTTAAGATAAACAAACAGGTACTGGCCATTGAGGTGGTGCCTAACAGTTTACTGCAAGCTCATCTTGGCTTGCCGAGGGAAGAGCAAGGAGGCTGGGCGAAACAACTTCTTTTAGATAAGCCTTGGACCCAGGCTGGTTATGAAAGCCCACAAGGTGCACTTTTTTTACCGTTTGGCCATCTGAATTCTGAGCAGTTAAAAGCGTTTTTTAATGAGCGTTCTCACTATCTATCAATGCTAGGTGAAATGACGTTGCAAGTGAGCGAAAACCGTGGTGAGCAGTGGCTGCTTTTTCACGCCGACTTAGCAGAGCTTACTGATCCTGAAGTGCGATCTTTTGTCGACTCAATGGATATGATTGTGGTGGTGGTAACGGCAGACGCCCTGAGTTATCTCACTCTTCAATCTTGGCTACAACATGAAGAGCTATCGAGATTGCTTCGCTCTGACAAATTACGTTTTTTGGTGAATAAGTATCAGCCAGAAACCGAAATTGGTCGTGATTTCATGTTGGTGCTGAAAAAGGAACTTAGCGAATCCTTGATTCCTGTTTCGATTCATCGAGATACGGCATTGCTTGAATGTGTGGCAAACCTGACGACCGTTCAACACTATTCGCCATCGAGCCAAGCCGCAAAAGATTTTCAGTCTTTTGCTTTTTGGTGTGTATCAGCGTTATCAAGCGCTCAGGACCAAAGCTAATTTATGCGAAGTCTTAATCTGATTTTCCAACGTTGGGTAGTGGATCAATTCAGACTGCAGAAGAACGCTTACGAGCAAGCCTGGAATTGTAAAACAAACTGGGTTGGTGAGTGTGCTTTGTCTTTTTGGTTTTCATTGAGTTTTGTATTTTTAAAGCCGGTTATTTCGGGTGTTCCCTCATGGAAACTGCCTTTGGTTTACTATCCAAACGTTAATTTTGCTGCGCCAAGATGGTTTGATCCTGTACGTTTTATTATCCAAAGCGTGTGGTTGCTTTGCTTCAGGCAAAACGTAAATACAGCATGGTCCAAAAAAACCAGCAGCTTAGCGATGACTTTAGCCGAGCAAATTCGCAATGCGTTCTACTTGCCATTTGAATTGGTTGCAAAAGGCGTCCGCTGGTTAGAACAGACAGCGAACAACATCAAAGATCCACAAGTTCGAGAGCGTATTAAAGCAAGTAAGTCCGCGATGGCGTTGAACTACACTTTGCTGTTTTTCGTGGTGTTAATCGCTTTGCTTTGTTTTACGGTGCCATTTGGTTATCAGGCTCAGACTGTCTTTGTGCTGTTACTCTGGGCATTAGCGATGATGGTCCGTCGCATGCCGGGTCGTTTTCCTACCATGCTTTTGATCATCTTGTCGGTTACGGCCTCATGTCGATACTTGTGGTGGCGTTATTCGTCTACCCTGAACTGGGACGATCCTGTTGCTTTGTTTCTAGGGGGCGTTTTACTTCTAGCTGAGACGTATTCTTGGATTGTGCTAATGCTTGGCTATTTCCAAAATATCTGGCCATTGAATCGCAAACCAGTATCGATGCCACCGGATCAGTCAACTTGGCCAACCATTGACTTGATGATCCCTACTTACAACGAAGATCTCGATGTTGTGAAAGCGACGGTTTATGCCTCGTTAGGTGTCGATTGGCCGAAAGACAAACTTAACATCCACATTCTGGATGACGGCAAGCGTGATAGCTTCCGAGATTTCGCCAAAAGTGTAGGGGTGAACTACATCCGCCGCCCAACGAATGAACATGCGAAAGCCGGTAACATTAACTATGCGTTGAAGCAGACCAGCGGTGAGTTTGTTGCGATTTTTGACTGTGACCATATTCCTACACGAGCATTTTTTCAGCTCACAATGGGGATGTTCCTGAAAGATCCAAAGTTGGCGCTTATTCAGACGCCGCACCATTTTTTCTCACCGGATCCTTTTGAGCGTAACTTATCGAACTTTCGTAACGTGCCAAACGAAGGCAACTTGTTTTACGGCCTGATTCAAGATGGTAACGACTTATGGGATGCGACTTTCTTCTGTGGCTCGTGCGCTATTTTACGTCGAGAGCCTTTAGAGGAAGTCGGTGGTATTGCAGTCGAAACCGTGACGGAAGATGCGCACACGTCTCTGCGCATGCACCGTTTAGGCTATCGTTCTGCATATCTTAAGCAGCCGATTTCTGCTGGTTTGGCGACAGAAACATTGTCTGCACATGTTGGGCAACGCATTCGTTGGGCTCGCGGGATGGCGCAGATATTTAGGGTAGATAATCCATTGACTGGAAAGGGGCTTAAGCTCTCTCAACGGCTTTGTTACGTCAATGCCATGCTGCACTTTCTATCTGGTATCCCGAGGATTGTATTCCTGATCGCACCCTTGGCTTATTTGTTGCTGCATTCCTACGTGATTTATGCACCAGCGCTGGCGATCATTTTGTACGTATTACCCCACATGATTCACGCCAGCATGACCAACTCTCGTATGCAGGGTGACTACCGTTATTCGTTTTGGGGTGAGGTATACGAAACCGTGCTTGCTTGGTATATCGCAAGGCCAACAACGGTGGCTTTGTTTGCGCCCCATAAAGGGACATTCAACGTAACGGCAAAAGGCGGTTTGGTTGAAAAGTCTCACTACGATTGGGTGATCTCTCGACCATATTTGGTTTTGGTTGCACTCAACATTTTGGGCTTCGCTGTAGGGATTTACCGAATGGGGTGGGGGCCTCAAAATGAAATCGGTACAGTTATCGTGAATCTCGTATGGACGATGTACAACCTGTTGATTTTAGGTGCTGCCGTTGCGGTTGCAGTAGAAGCTAAACAAGTGCGAAAAGATCACCGAGTAGAGGTGGCGATTCCTGTCGCGGTTAGGCTTAATTCTGGGCATTTAATACAAGCGCAGATGAAGGATTTCTCTTTGGGGGGCGTGCGCATAGAAATTGACGGGGTCGATGAACCAACCTGTGCTTACTTACTCGGTCAAACCTTAGAAGTGATCCTCAATCGAGGTGGCCAAGAATTCGTGTTCCCTATGACGGTTGCCTATGCTCATAAGGGGATATTTGGTTTACAACTCAACGAATTGTCTCATCAACAACGAATCCAATACGTCCAATGTACATTTGCACGTGCAGATACATGGGCGAAATGGCAACAAGGTTATCAATCAGATAAACCTCTATCGAGTATGCAGGCTGTACTGCAAGTCGGCTTTAATGGATACAAACGCTTGCTGCAACATTGTCCTAAGTTTGTTCAGGTCAGTGTGGATGCACTTTTATTTTGTATCGAATTTATTTGGTCACTAAGACCTCGTTATGTCCCAATCAGGACCTCAAGTCATGCTAAATAATAAAAAACTAACAGCGTTGACAACGGCTATCACTCTCATGTGTATGTCGTGCAGTCTCGCGGCACAAGAAGTAAGTCAGCAACAAGCAATGCCTTTGGCACAGCAAGATGCTGAAGATTCGACCGTGTTTAAGCGCGTCATCCCATTTAGTCAATTAGGTTACAGTGGTTCAATTGCTATCCAAGGTAGTGAGGCCAGTGCTTATATTGGTTTCGGTTCGCGACTCGATGAGGTGGTATCTAAAGCAACGTTGCACTTTGATATCACACCTTCGCCAGCGTTGCTCTCTTTGGTTTCTCACGTCAAAGTGTATTTGAACAACGAACTTATGGGAGTAGCGTCAATCGTCGATGGCCAGCAAGGCAAAAAGTTGAGCTTATCTATGCCGCTGGACACTCGTTACTTTAGTAATTACAACCAAATTCGCTTTGAGTTAATAGGGAATACTCAGAAAGACTGTGCTAATCCCAATGACTCGAGCATTTGGGCTGAGATTAGCCAAAGTAGTCGAATTGAGATGCTTGCTCAAAAGACAGTGCTGGAAAGTGACTTGAGTTTGTTACCGGCTCCTTTTTTTGATGTCCGTGATTTCAGCCAGTTAAATCTGCCTGTCGTGATGGGTAGCAAATACGATTTAGATGATGTCAAGGCTGCCGGTGTCTTGAGCTCTTACTTTGGTGCTCTTGCGGGTTGGCGTGGTGCTCAATTCCCTTTTAGTGTCGACACGTTACCTAAGCGCAACGCCATTGTCTTTGTTACCAATGACAACAAACCTGAGTTTCTGAGAGATTTTCCAGACACGGATGGCCCTCGTCTTCAAGTCATCACTCATCCAACAGACCCGTACGTGAAGTTTCTTCTGGTGACAGGCCGTGACAGTAAGGATCTTAACATTGCGGTGCAAGGTTTGGCGTTGGGAAACCAACTTCTTACTGGACCAATCGCGAAGATTAATGAAGTCAAACAAATCAAACCACGAGTCCCGTACGATGCGCCAAACTGGGTGAGTACGGCTCGTCCTGTTGCATTGTCTGAGTTAGTCGAACAAAAAAGCATGCTGCAAGTGGAAGGCCGAACGCCTCCACCAATCAACGTAAGTTTGCGTTTACCACCCGATCTCTTTACTTGGCAAAGCCGTGGTATACCGATGGATCTTAACTATCGTTATTCACCGCCTGCTGCGGATCATTCCGGCTCTCGTCTGACTTTGAGTATTAATGACCAATTCATTGAGGCGTTCAACCTAACCACAAAAGGTCAAGGTGGAGAATCTAACCGTATACGTGTTCCTTTGTTAGATGATGGCATTCTAAGTGGTGATACGTTTGTTCGCATTCCGGCTTTTAAGGTGGGTAGTCAAAACCGAATCGAGTTCGAATTTGGCTTTGCTTCGGTGACCGATGGGCAGTGCCAGGTAACGCAGCCAAGTAAGCAATACGCGGTTATTGATGGTGATTCTACTATTGATTTTAGTGGTTTCCCCCACTACATCGAAATGCCAAATATGCGCGCTTTTGCTACATCCGGTTTTCCTTACACTCGCATGGCTGATTTGTCAGAAACTGCTATTGTTGTTCCAGAGAGTGCTCCAAAAGAAGTGTTGCAAACCTTCTTAAACGTCATGGGGTCATTGGGACGTGACTCTGGGTACCCAGGTATTCAGGTGCTTTTGACAGATAAATGGAATGCTGAGCAACTAAAAAATAAAGATATCCTGACGATTGGTGTTGTGGATGCATTAGAAGAAGCCGCTAATAATCCTGACCAAGTTAACTTAGTGGTTAAAGAGGGTCAGAGACAAATTCGCCTACCAAGCAAAAATGAAAAGCAGCTCGGAATGAACTGGATGAGTCCAAGTGATGCTCGTCAAGCCGCCGCAGATTATGTTTCTGTCGAGGCAGAAGGCTCTTTTGCTGCTATTTATGGTGCAGAATCGCCATTTACGAAAAAACGCAGCGTCATTTCTATTATGGCGGCTCACCCGTCAGATTTTTCGTCGGTTGATCGCGCGTTGGCTGACTCCGGTAAAGTGGAGCATATGTTTGGCTCGGTGGTGACGTTGAGAAATAACGAAGTAGCAAGCTACAACGTGGGTTCGCACTACTATGTCGGTAAGCTTCCTGTGTGGCAGCTCGTTTGGTATCACTTCTCTAATCACCCAGTCATCGTTGCGTGCTTTGCCGCCTTGCTAGTGGTGATCGTAACCATTGTGCTTTGGCGCGTATTACGTCAAGTCGCGTCTAGACGTTTAGAAAAAACTGAGGAAGAGGAATAATGAAAAAACTCATCTCGTTCCTTATGTTGTTCGTGTCTCCTTACTTGTGGGCTAACACCTGCGAGTGGCCACAATGGGAAACATTTAAGTCGGTATACATGGAGCAAGGCCGAGTCGTTGATGGCAGTGACGAGCGTATGATTACAACCTCGGAAGGCCAATCTTACGCATTGTTCTTTGCCTTGGTTGCCAATGACCCTAAAACCTTCGATCAGGTTTTAAAATGGACTCAATCACATTTGGCTGGTGGGGATTTGACGGCAAGGCTTCCTGCTTGGTTGTGGGGAAGAAAAGAAAATGGTCAGTTCGGAGTCTTGGATTCTAACCCAGCGTCAGATTCAGATTTGTGGATAGCTTACTCCCTTGTTGAGGCGGGGAGATTATGGAATAACTACTACTATCAGACCCTTGGACATCTGATCGCGAGTCGTATTTTACGTGAAGAAACCGTCAACATAGCGGGAGTTGGAACGGTATTGTTGCCAGCTCCAACGGGCTTTGATGCCGACGGCCAGTACCGTGTGAATCCGAGTTATGTTCCGTTACAACTGATTGCTCGTATGCAGTCGCTGTACCCGCAATACAACTGGGACTCAATGTATAAGGCAAGTGTTCACATGCTAGAGAAAACGATGCCAGCTGGCTTTAGCCCAGACTGGGCAGTATTGAGAAATGGTCGTTATAGCTCAGATGTGGTTACAGGGCCGATGGGCAGTTACAACGCGATCCGCACTTATCTTTGGGCGGGTATGCTAAATGACCAAGTTTCAGAAAAAGCAGTATTAGTACAAAAAATGCAGCCGTTTGTCGCGGCAACCAAAGCCCTTGGTGCGCCAGCGAGAGAAGTAAATACTGAAACGGGTAAATATACCCAAGCAGGAAGCGCAGGTTTTTCTGCTGCGGCTCTTCCGTTACTCGCGGCTTCTGGTGAATCTGCGCTGTTGGAGACGCAGTTTCGTCGTGCTCAAAATGAACTTGTGGTGGACAAAAACGATCATTATTACGACAACGTATTAAGTCTATTTGGGCTTGGTTGGCATGAAGAACGTTACCGTTTTGGTGTGCAAGGTGAATTGCTTCCTGTATGGAGCGAGAGATGTCAGTAACAGGATTCGTGTTATGGTGGATTCCACTGGTTGCTTTGGCGGCTGGTGGCGTCGGCACTGTGCATGCAGAAAGCTTTAGCTCAAAACCTCTGACAAAGTCGCAGCTCGCACAGGTCTACAAGCCTATCGAGCTGGTTCAATTTTCCACATCATTAGCACGAGTTGACTCGGTTGAGTGGTTGGTTGAGCAGCTAAAACTGGCGGATGCGATTGGCCGAGATGATATTGTCGAGAGTACTCTGGAGAGGCTGTTCGCGATTGAAGAAAGCAATCCAACGGGGCTTTTCTATCAAGCGAATATGTATCTGAAACGTAAGCAGCCAGAATTAGCAAAACCGGTATTTGAGCGCTTAATCAGACAGGCGCCTCATTCGACTCAAGCGAAAAACTTGTCATCGATTATGGCTATTCAGGGAGAGAAAAGAGCGGATTATCAGCGCGCTCAGTTGCTTGCAAAATCTGGTCGTTACGATGAAGCGATTCAAGCTTACAAAGCCCTTTTCCCAAATGGAATGCCATCACCAGCGTTACAACTGGAATTCCTACAGTTGCAAAGTAATTTGCCAGGCAGTTGGAGCTCGGTAAAACAGGGACTGGAACGTTTAAATGCAAATTATCCTAGTGTTCCGTCTTTTCAACTCGCGTTAGCCAACCACATTCGCAAAGAGAATCCTGCTGATCCATGGATTCTCGATACCTATAAAAAGTTAGCGCTTGCTCCTTCGGTTGGAACAAATGCGGCAACGTCGTGGTTGCGTGCATTGGATCAATTGCCTATTTCAGATCAAGTTGTTCAGCAATATGCCATCTTAGCTAGCTACTACCCGTCTGACATGGAGATACAAAGAGCGAATCAAAGCGCGAAAGATCGCTGGAAAAAGGAAAAGGAACTACGCAAAGACCCCACTTATCTCGCCAAGCTCAAAGGGTTAGCGTTGCTCGAGGAAGATAAAACCGGCCAAGCAGAAGCTCAGCTGCGTTATGCGTTGACGACTCGTCCGCAAGATCCTGAATTGCTTGGTGCTATGGGTAAGGTTTATCTACGTAGAGGGCAGCAACAAAAAGCGCTCGGATACTTTAAACAGGCTCAGCACTTAGATCATAATCCTGACTCGGCCTCAAAATGGGCAGCGCTAATCGAGACTTCTCAATATTGGGCGTATCTTGATCAAGGTGATGCCTTGGTCGAAAAAGGCCAGTTTAAGCAAGCAGAAAGCGCTTATCAAAAAGCGATTCAAGTAGATAAATCCCAACCTTATGCTTATTCATCATTAGGCTCTTTGTATCTGGTACAAGAAAATTATGCCGCGGCAGAGAAGGTTTTCAAACAAGCTTTGCAACTGGATAGCAGCAATAGCTCTGCATTGCGTGGTCGCTTAGATGTTCGTATTCAGCAGCAAGATTGGTCTGGCGCGGAAGCACTCGCGCGCAGTTACTCAGCCCCACAGCAGAAAGTGGTCGCTGAAAAAATAGCGAGCATCAAGTCGGAAGTTATTTTGACTCGTCTGCGGATCGCAATCGCTCAAAATGATCAGGCAACGATGAAAGCGTCCGTAGAGGAATTGATTGCGCTACAGCCAACCTCCCCATGGTTAAGGCTTGATATTGCTGACGTGGTTCATTCAATGGGCGACAAAGTACGCGCGGATACGCTGATGTCCGATTGGGCTACATCTAGTAATGACCCTGAAATGAAATTTGCTTACGCGCTTTATCTCGCGCAGGACTTCAACGTGAATGAGGCCATCGCTGAGCTAGAGAGTATCGCACAACATGACATGACAGACGCAATGCAGCGCAATTTAACCCGCTTGAAGCTTGATGCTCAGTTGAGAGACATTCAAACGCGTTACTTAGCTTCTCCCGAATCAGTAATGGCGATATTACGTGCGCTAGAGTCGGATTATCAAGGTCAAATTCAACCGCTCGCTCGTCTAGTGAGTGCGTGGTTAGACATTGATGAAGTTAAGGAAGCTGAGAGGATTTTCCAAAACATTTCGCTTTCAGAAGATTGGTCAACCGATGACAAACTGGCTTACGGCAGCATGATGGTAAGCTTGAATCACTTTGAAGATTTTGATCGTTGGTACGCGGACTTAGCATTAAATTCCGCAACACAAGATTTAAGTGCTTCGGAAGTATTACAGCTTGATGAACTCAAAACCCGTCGACTGTTGAGTCAAGCGGATCTGATGCTGGTTAATCAACAGCCTAAGCTTGCGTTGGATTTGTATGAACAAGTTTCTTTAAAGCCTGAGCCATTTAAAACTCAAGCAGAAATTGGCATGTTGCAAGCCAGTGCTTTGACTGGAGATGAAGCGACGTATCACGACATGCACCTCATTTTGAATAAAAAGCGCGATAGCTTAACTGCGGCACAGTTGATGACAGTGGTCGCGGTGTTTAATCAACAAGGCTATCGGAATGACGCTAATGCGCTAAATCAGTTGTTGGATGCGATGCCTGATGCTGATGCATTAGCGTTTCGCAATAGCATGTCTATAGCAATGATAAATCAACAGTGGGCCTTAGCTGAAACACGCGCCTATCAAGCCTTAAATCGTGACCGAATGGATAAAAATCGTGAACCTGAAGAGGCGAAAAAAGAACCCCTAAGCTTACGCGAGCTATATGATACTGCTGACGACTACTGGTTGACTCGTAACGTCAAATCGGACATCGATAAACTGCATGATCGGAGTGATGGGCATGTCATGATTGGCTGGGATTACAGTGCACGAGATGGCCGTAATACTTCGAATCAAGTGCCCATAGAAGCCCGAATCCCGATAGAGAGCTGGGATGGACACCTGTTGCTAAAAGCTGATTATGTTTCTATCGATTCAGGTCAGTTGGACTATTATGAAAAAACCACCGATTCTGACAGCACTTCGTTCCAAAATGACGCATCAGGTATGGCATTTGGAGTGGGCTGGCAGGCTGAAGATTGGTTGGTCGATATCGGCACGACACCAATTGGTTTCGACCATACCACATGGGTTGGTGGTGTGCGCATCAATGGGGACCTGGGTGAGTTCGGTTGGACGGCAGAAGCTTCGCGTCGCCCAGAGACCAGTAGCGCGCTTTCTTATGCTGGAATGTCTGTCCCTAGCGGCACGACTGACCCTCAAGGGACTAAATGGGGCGGAGTTGCTCGTACAGGTGTGAAGTTGAGCTCAAGCTGGGACATTGGTGGCCCTTACGGTTTTTGGAGTAGCTTGCAGTATCATGTTTTGACTGGTGAAAAGGTTGAGGACAACACTCGTTTAGGCGTGCTAGGTGGAGCGTACTACAAGTTAATTGCAACGGATGACCAGCGTTTAAGTATAGGTACGAACTTAATGTACCTTGATTACGACAAAAATCTGGGTGAGTACACGCTAGGTCACGGTGGCTACTACAGTCCGCAAAGTTACTTCTCGGTGTCTTTACCTATCAACTTTTATGGCCGATACAACAGTTCTTGGTCATATCAATTGAGTGCATCCGTCTCTAACTCTTGGACTAAGGAAGACGCGCCATACTTATCGACAGTAGCGGAGTCAGACAAAGGTGGTGGTTTTGGTACGTCGTTGCAAGCGGCGGTGGAAAAGCGAGTCAGCAAACGTTGGTATCTTGGTGCGTTAGTCGATGTACAACGTTCTGAGTTTTATACACCAAACCATTTCATGCTTTATGCCAAGTACACCTTTAATGATCGTTGGCAACCAATAGAGTATCCGCCAGTAGCACCAACGTTGTATAGCGACTTCTAACAAAAAACAAAGGCCGGAAATCCCGGCCTTTGTTGTCTTCTTCCTAGAAGAATGCGACGCTTAGTACAAAATTGAGTAAAGCTGGCGACGATATTTGCTTGCTAATGCGTTACCTTGACCTAGCGCACTGAGAATATCCATAAAAGTCTTCTTCACGTCACCGTCTTGGGCGCCCAAGTCTTTTTTAAGAATATTCCACAGCAGTTCCAACGCTTCTTCATCCCGACCAACTTGGTTGTATTGTACCGCCAATTCACAAGCGAGTTCGAAGTTTGCCATGTCTGCTGCGTATGCTTGTTCTAGTCGCTGTAACTCAGGGCTATCTGCAGCCTGCAAATGCAGCTCGAGCTTGGCTATTAGGCTCTTGTAGTAGTTATCTTGATACTCGAGAGGGATAGCGTTCAGTAGTTCTTGGGCAATATCAAATTGTTTGGTTTCTAGCAAACAATCAGCCATCGCGAGTTTCACATCACCACGCTCTTGCAGCTCTGGCGGCAAAGTGTGGATGATGCTCAAAGCCTGAGCATGCTCACCTTGCTGAAGAAGTTCACTGACTTGTTTTAATAGTTGTTCATCTGGGCTTGGCAAATGCTTTTGTAGCATGGTAGCAATGGCATCAATTGGCTGGGGGCCTCCCAGACCATCGACGGCTTGACCATTTATAAACAGCGCGATAGTTGGCAATACTTGCACGCCAAATTGAGACGCTAAAGCGGGCTGATCTTCACAATTTAGTAGAGCAAGCGTAAATGCACCGTTGTACTGTTGAGCAAGAGATTGCAACTCAGGGAGTATCTGTGCGCTTTCTGGCTGAGCGTTGGCCCAAAAGTGGATCAAAACGGGCGTGTTCATTGATCCTTCAAGCGTTTCGCGAAAGTTCTGTTCTGTTATCTCAACGATAAATGGGGATTGCATCAGAGTATCCTTGCCTTGTGTCTTGTCGTTGATATTAGATATGGAGTTGATTTAGGTGAAATTCAAGCGAAATTCACCATCAATAATGAATCATTCTATTTTGAGAAAACGTGAGGTAATAGAGTGAGGTAATAGAGTGAGGTTATTGCTGCTCAGGTGTTAGATAAAAAGAAAACGCTGCCGAAGCAGCGCAATTCTAATGCTATTTGTTAGTGCGGTATCAAAATAGGATGAACATGGTCAACACTACACCCACACTAAGCCAGTTAAGCTGATTTAATGTCATTGTTGCCTCGCAGTAGTATAAACATTGCTACAAAACGTAATGGGTGGCGATACCAAATCTAAGCAACTCAATCACTTTGGGCGAAAGAATCCCCGCTGAATTGCGTAGAAATTGATTCGTTTAGTTGAGGTTTTTTTAACCTACATGTTCATAATGACATCACATTGTTACGGTGAAATTACATTTCGACAAAACTTTTTTATGCAGCCTGTCGCAAAATTTTATCAAGTACACGGGTTGGTAATAGTCTTTTCAAGACTGCGAATAATTTAGTCGGTGTAGTAATTCGATAACGAATTTTCGGTGAAACGCTAGTTAATGCATGAAGAACTGGTGCGATGCAAGACTCTGCAGGCAAAACAAATCGATTATTAGACTTGTCGTTGTTGAGTCGCTCTCTTTGTCCTTCATAAGCATGACGATGGGGGCTAGATTCAATATCAACCCACTTCTCAAAGGCTCGTAATGCATTGTTTCTAAATTGAGTTTCGATCGGTCCTGGTTCTATCAATGCCACTTTGATATTCGTATCCGCAAGCTCTAGCCTGAGCGTATCTGTCCAGCCTTCTAAGGCAAATTTTGATGCATTATAGGCACCACGGTATTTCATTGCGGCAAAACCAAGAACAGAGCTGTTTTGTATGATGCGTCCTTCGCCTTGCTGGCGCATATGAGGAAGCACCTCTCTGACCAACTGGTGCCAACCAAAAAAGTTGGTCTGAAATTGATCTTGAAGAGCCTCGGTGGGTAAGTCTTCCAATGCTCCGGGCTGACCATAGGCACCATTATTGAACACTGCGTAAAGCTTACCTTCTGCTAACTCTAGCGCTTGCTTCACGCCCGAAGAAATGCTTTCTGGGCTATTTAGGTCTAGATTGATGCAGGTTAGCCCTTCATTAATTAGGCGCTGGACATCTTGTTCTTTCCTACAAGATGCAATGACATTAAATCCCTTGTTTTGTAGGGCGTGAGCGCACACGTAACCGATGCCGGTTGAACAACCCGTAATAAGAATCGACTTTTTCATAATTTAATTTAAGACTCAGAAACCTTGATTAGAGCCATCATTCATCAGCTCCGGTCATGAAGCAAGTGCTTGAGTGCTGGCTCTATTCTGGAGTAGCTAAATTTAAAGCCCAGTTCGGTGAGTTTTTTGGGTTTGGCTCTCATGCTATCAAACAATAAGCAGGAAGATTCTCCCATTAGGAGTTCCATCGCCCATTTAGGCGTGAACAAGATATGCGGACGTTTTAGCGTTTTAGCTAGTGTGCCGCTGAATATACGATTAGTCACAGGATGGGGGGCGCACATATTGAATGCACCGTGGGCATGTGGTGTTTCAAGCAAGTACATGATGGCGCGGACCATATCTAGGATGTGAATCCAAGGCATGTACTGATTACCGTTCCCAAGTGGGCCGCCTACGCCAAGCTTGTAAGGTAATAGCATCTTTGCCAACGCACCACCATTAAGGCCGAGTACCACGCCAGTTCTCATTAGACAAACCCGAGTTTGCTCCGACTCTGCGCGCTTGGCTATTTGCTCCCACTTTGCACAAACCTCGTGAGGAAAGTCGTCGCTATTAACATGTAAGCACTCATCAAACGGATGGTCTTGTTGATCACCATAGTAGCCAACTGCCGAGCCACTAATAAAAACAGAGGGAGGTTCGGTACTTGCGTGGATCAGCTCAACAATTTGCTCGGTAATTTTCCAACGACTTTTGCAGATTTTTTCTTTTTGCTCGCTGGTCCACCTTTTATCCGCAATAGGCTCACCTGCAAGATTAATGACGGCATCAACGTGATTGAGATCGGCGAACGACTCGAGCGAGTCAAGGTATTCGATATTACCCAGATCAGCATGCTGTAGGCGTTGTTTTGCTCGCTCTGGAGAGCGTGTAAGTAGCATAACTTGGTGAGTTGATAGCAGCTTGAGCAACTCCGAGCCAATAAACCCAGTGCCACCTGTGAGTAATATCTTCATGTTATCTCTTTGAATGTACACGTATTAGAACATTATAGTCGTTTTGTGCTTAGCTTGATCATCTCAACACCATTATTTCTGGGATAGTGACAAGCTGGCAGAGATACTATTAACTTCACATATTAGAAAATACTTAGTATCAAGTTTGAAGTGCGACACTTAGAGTAGCTGCTCATAAATATACTCTGTTGGTGTCTTGTAACCAAGC
>NZ_JAWOVM010000040.1:0-42316 GCF_033339895.1 Vibrio sp. 1751 | reverse complement strand
GGAAAATCAACGCTCATTCGTTGCATCAATCATCTTGAATCGATTCAAGAAGGCCAGCTTCATGTGTTCGACCAGCCTTCTCACGCAAAATCTCTCAAGCCCGGTAAAATCGGCATGGTGTTCCAACACTTTCACCTTTTTCCTCATTTGACTGTACTGGAAAACCTCACCTTAGCGCCGATTCGCACACACAAATTATCAAAACAAGAAGCTGAAAAACGCGCAAGACATTACCTAAAGCGAGTCAATATTGAAGAGCAAGCGAGTAAGTATCCTATCCAGCTTTCTGGCGGTCAGCAGCAACGCGTCGCGATTGCCCGCTCCTTGTGTATGGAACCGGATTTACTCCTGTTTGACGAGCCAACTTCAGCGCTTGATCCGGAAATGATCAACGAAGTGTTGGATGTCATGGTTGAGCTGGCTCAAAGCGGAATGACGATGATTTGCGTCACGCATGAAATGGGATTTGCCAAAAAAGTAGCGAACCGCGTGGTATTTATGGATGAAGGCCAAATCGTGGAAATGAACTCTCCAGTCGCCTTATTTGAGACACCACAGCATCCACGAACCCAAGCATTTTTGAACCAAATTTTAAGTTACTGATGATAATTCGCGTAATCAAACCTGTCCTTCAAGCTTTACTGCAAATGACGCTCCTCTTCATCGCGATTGTGTGGGTGTTGGACTCTGGTGCCGACGCTATGGGCTATCAATGGCAATGGGAGCGCGTACCTGATTACATCGCTTTTTATGAAGATGGCGAATGGTGGCCGGCAGAACTTATTGATGGGCTATTGGTAACGCTTAACATCTCGGCTATTAGTCTATTTTTTACCTTAGTATTAGGGTTGGTTACCGCGTTACTAAGGCTGAGCGATTCGAAAGTCGGCAATGTTATTGGTACCACTTATGTCGAAGTAATACGTAACACGCCGTTGTTGGTGCAAATCTATTTACTCTACTTCGTGTTTGGCCCCGCGATTGGTTTGGACCGATTCAGCACCGCCGTTTTGGCATTGTCCCTTTTCCAAGGTGCCTACACCGCGGAAATATTCCGTGCAGGTTTAAACAGTATTCCTAAAGGGCAATTCGAAGCAGCACAAACTCTCGGGCTATCACCGTTTTATACCTACAAAGACGTAATTTTGCCTCAGGTTTTACAGCGCACATTACCGCCATTAACCAATGAAGTGGTTTCTTTGATCAAAAACTCTTCCATTGTAAGCGTGATGGCGATTTTTGATCTAACAACACAGGCACGCAACATCGTCTCAGAGACGGCGATGCCGTTCGAAATTTGGTTCACCGTGGCAGCAATTTATCTTGCTCTCACTCTGTCACTTTCTGGCTTGTCTGCATGGCTAGAACACAAACTCGGAGCCAGTTGGCGCAAATTATAAGGAGATAACATGAAGTTATTCAAAGCGACCATTACTGCATTATTAGGGCTAGCCATCGCTATGCCTACAATCGCGAAAGAAGATGTCGCCACACCCAATGTAGATCAAATCAAAGAACGAGGCACTTTGCGCGTTGGTATGTCAACATTTGTACCTTGGGCAATGCGTAACAAGCAAGGTGAGTTAATCGGTTTTGAAATCGATGTTGCCAAACGCTTAGCACAAGATTCAGGTTTGAAAGTGGAATTCGTACCGACTGCATGGGATGGCATTATTCCCGCACTACTGGCGAAAAAGTTCGACGTGATCATCGGTGGCATGTCGGTTACGCCTGAGCGTTCCAGAAGCGTCTTGTTTACTGAGCCCTACTCGCACTCAGGCGTTCAAGTAGCAGCAAACAAAGAACTCGCCTCTGGTTTTAGCGAATTCTCCGATTTTGACTCACGACGCGTAAAAATTGCGGCTCGTCGCGGCGCATTCACCGTTCAAGTAGCCAGAGAAACCTTCCCGAAAGCGAAGATCCTGCAATTTGATGACGACGCGCAAGCGTTCCAAGAGGTGCTGAATGGTAACGCCCACGCGGTTATTGCTTCTAGCCCAAAACCTGAACATGAGACAGTGAAACACAGCGACAAACTATTCCTTCCATTCTCTGAGCGACTATCACAAGGTAACGAAGCCTTTGCAGTTCGCTTGGGGGAAGAAGATAAAAAGGCCTTTTTCAATAAATGGATTGAAGCAAGAACCCAAGATGGATGGTTAAAACAACGTTATGAATACTGGTTCTCGACATTAGATTGGCAAGATCAAGTCGCACAAGGCCAGTAATCTAAATGGCTCGTGGACGCCGCGAGCCTATACTCTCCAATCATCCATTTTACTTTTCCATAACTTATCGGAGTCAAATTTTTGGGCGAACACACTACCACTCGCACAGCACCCGCGAAATCCAGCACAGGCTACCTTTTACCGCAATTAAACACACTAGACTGGGTACTACTTGTTATGTGCGGTATCGGTGGTGTTTGGCTGTACCATCGGTCCGCTGTTGGTGTGCATTATTTGTGGCAGTGGAAAGAGGCGCTTGAATTACTTTTCACGCCTAGAGCAGATGGTGGTTTGCCCTACTTCTTCCAAGGTTTGATTTCGACGTTAAGGCTCAGTATTTGGGGCATCAGCTTCGCATTAGTGTTTGGCACTTTGTTAGGCTTAGCACGCTTCTCTCGTTCCGTTTGGTTGCGCACACCTGCCAATGCGTTTATCCAGTTAGTGAGAAACATCCCTCCGTTGGTGTTTGTTTTTATTTTCTACTTTTTCATTTCTAACCAATTGATCCCGTTACTCGGTTTGGAAGATCTTCTACGAAACTACAACGGCGAACCAAATGCGCTACAGCGCTTTCTGTTTGGGCCTTCTAACCTTTGGGAAAACCTTGCCTCTGGCGTGTTATGCGTCGGCTTACTCTCTTCTGCCTACATTGCAGAAGTTGTGCGCGGTGGTTTACAAAGTATCGACCAAGGTCAGTGGGAGGCGGCTGACTCATTGGGCTTGTCTCGATGGGTGAAATACCGATTTGTTATCGCGCCACAGGTGCTTAAATCAATAACACCTGCACTTGCCGGTCAAACCATCTCTTTGGTGAAAGACACCTCTATTGTTTCACTGATTTCGATACAAGAAATGACGTTTGTTGGGACAGAGATGGCAAATTCATCAGGGTATATATTTGAAATTTGGTTGATTGTCGGCCTTGCTTACTTCTTAATCTGTTTTGGTCTGTCACTTATTTTCCGCCATATTGAAGCAAAATCGGAAGCCATTTCAAATTAACTCAACCGCATATGTAATTAGGCACATTTGATTCTTCAAATCAGAATTGCACCCTGTTACATTGGCAAGATGCTAAATTTTCGGCGTTTTTCATGGAGTTAAAGAATCAATCCGACTACGAGCGATACATAAAACAAGATAATCTTGGTGAATATTACGTAGTTCTCAATCAATTCACTTTTCACAGTGTTTATCAGCCAATTTTTGATAGACGCCAACGTATTATTGGTATGGAAGCCTTACTGCGTATTCGTGGCATTGATGGTTCCCTAATTCGTCCTGACGTGTTTCTGGCCAATAATGGTCTTGATCCCTACTTTCGCTTATGTGTAGAGTTTTTATCCAGAGCAATGCACATTCGAAATTTTGCACGCTATTTCGCGGGGACGCCGATCAAACTGTTTCTTAACGTCATGCCTCAAACGCTACTCACACTAACCAAAGACATGGGCTTTAAAGATAACGGTCTGCTTTACAAACGCCTTTCCGAACTTGGTATGAGCCCATCAGACGTCGTTTTTGAAGTAGTCGAAGAGTCATGCGGAAATACGGATTTATTAATCAAAGCCGTACAGTTAATGAAAGCAAATGGTTTTATCTTTGCTATCGATGATTTTGGCGCCCAACATTCTGATATCGCACGTGTTCAGCAGCTCTGCCCTGACATCATCAAAATCGATCGTTCCTATTTGCTAGACTACTGCGCCGGAGAAACCTTTTCCATACATAGCGCCGTTGATCTAGCGGATCATATGGGAGCAAAAGTCATTATAGAAGGGGTTGAAGAAGACGTGCAGCTACAAGCTATGTATCAACTTAATTTGGATTATTACCAAGGCTTTTACTTAGGAAAGCCTTGCGCCATTCATCACTGGACAGATAGCCTAAACATCGAGACGACTGTGCATTAACACTGCCCACTTACAGCACAGTGAAACCAAAAAAGCGCCGATATAATATGCTCGGCGCTTTTTAGTTTTACTCAGATGTCACTTATTTAGTTAAGCGTTCATTTCCCTAGAAAAAATCAATAGAATTACGACCGCTCTTCGGATCACGAGTGGCTTGCGGTTTTTCTTCTTTTTTGCCTTTCTTAGCAGACTGAGACAACGCTTCTTTCTGCGCTTTACGTTCTTTATGCGCTGCTTTTCGGCCTGTTGACTTAGGTCCAGAGCCTTTAGCTGGCTTGCTTTGGCGAGATTTCTCTTTACGTGCAGATTGCGCTTCTTTCTTCGCTTTCTTTTCTGCTTTTTGCTCTGCCGTTTCAGGTTCGGTTACTGGCGCATCGCAAACCACAACATAATATTCCTGGTTAAACTCAAAAAAGTCACCATCATACATCTTGCGGCGCTTACGTGTTTCTAGTTCACCATTCACCGCGACGTAGCCTTCCTCGATGATATGTTTTGCTTCGCCGCCACCGCTGACCAAGTTTGCGATTTTAAAAAGCTTGTACAGTTCGATTGGATGCGCATCAACATCGATGCCAATCGCTTCGATCTCAATCTCTTCGCCTTCTAAATACTCTTCGTGGTCGTAATCTTGGGTCATGTTACTTACTCTTACTATTTGATGCCCTGAAGTTTAAACGCAATGCTTAAAAATAGAAACCTCTGCCGATGTTCAATCACCGATTCGCCTTGGCATTTGAGCACCTCTTAACCCATTTAACTTGTCGCTCGTTAGCTTGTATACCGATGCGTAGCTCAAACGAAGCTGCAATTACGCAACCTGAAGGTATATACTCTCTAAGTTATTGTTGAAAAGAGTGAATACTTTGTCTCAACCAAGTAGAATTACCTTTGTCACTGCGAACTTGTTTAATTTTGTCGCACCGCCTAACGCCTACTATGATTTCGAGAACATATACTCGTTAGAGCAATGGCGAGACAAACTTTCGTGGACGCAACGTCAAGTTGAAAAACTGGAAGGCGACGTGATTGGCTTACAAGAAGTGTTCAGTATCGAGAAGACCCAGGCATTCTTTTCAACCATCGGCTACCCCTACTTTGCGACCGTTGACACCCCACATGTTGAGGATGAGTACATTTACTCAAGCCCTGTTGTGGCAATCGCCTCTCGGTTTCCAATAGAAAAAGTACAAGCGGTAGAGTTTGACTTAGCAACGCTTGAGCCTTTTGGAGTAAGTGTTGCTCCAGAGTTCAGTCGCAAACCTATCTATGCCCAAGTAATACATCCTGTACTTGGTCATATCGCCGTTTACGTAACGCACCTGAAATCTCAACGCCCGGCCGACTCAGAACAACCAGAAACGTCTAGCACGATTATTGGGCGCTGGTTATCCACCCAGCAAAGAGGCTGGGAAGCAGCGATGTTAAGAGACGCGATGCAAAAGAGGTATCGAAAAGAACCAATGCCGACAGTGTTAATGGGCGATATGAATCAACCTATCACTCCTATCAGCGTTAACAGCGCATTGGTATCCAATACTGGTGACAGCGTCACTGAATTACAACTCAAAGATGGTTGGTTATTGCAAAGTGCCCCCCTGAAGGATGAACGCCCAGCCACGCACTATCATTTTTCCACTGGGAATGTACTCGACTATATCTTGCTCTCACAAGAGTTTGATACCTTATCAGATATATCGGTTGCCGAGGTTGTTGACTATCAGGTGTCTAACCAACATCTGGTCAACCCGATTTATGACAGAGATAAAAACGCCAGCGACCACGCATTTGTGGCGCTGACGGCTGAAGTAAAGCTTTGAGCAACCTATTTAGTTACTTAGTGACGTTTCACAATTTTACGCGGGATAAGTTCTACGCCAGGCTTGTAACGCTTGGCGGAAGCGTTGAGTGCTAACTCCATTGCGCTGTCCGCGATCAACTCAAACTGTTGAGGCAAAGAGTTGATTTTCACAGGCAAGAAGTCCAGCAGTCGATTATCACCAAATGTCGCTAAACGCACCTTTCCCATCAGTTCTGGTTTTTCTAGCATTACATCCAACACACCTTCTAACAGTGTGTATGACGTTGTAACAATGGCATCTGGCAATGCGTTCTCTATTAACCATCTCTCTAAGACTTTCTTGCCTTCTTCCCGGGAGAAGTGTTGTCCATAACCCACTGTTGCCGTTTTGCCACCTTGTTGAGAAGCAGATAGAAAACCGAGCTCACGCTCTTTTGAGACTTGAAGATCTTGCAATGCACCGATTAAGCCAATGGACTTAATATCCTCTGACAGTACTGACTGAGTGAGTTCAAGTGCGGCATCAAAATCTTCGCTGATGACACAACAAAAGTGCTCATCATCCATTGGACGGTCTAGCGCGATAACTGGCGTACCAGAATTTTGCAACTTAAGGTAATACTCGTTTGCAGTGGGCATACCACTTGCCACAAACAACGCATCAATGCGACGACTGACTAATGCTTCCGCCACCTTTTGCTCTGTATCAGGATCATCATCAGAGCAGCCAATCAAAATTTGGTACCCCGCTTTCCGAGAGTTCTGCTCTATCAGCTTTGCAAGACGCGCATAACTGGTGTTCTCTAAGTCTGGGATGATAAGCCCAAATGAGCGTGAATTACCTGCCCGCAAGGAAGACGCCGCATGATCTGGCTTATAATTGTACTCATCTACAACGGCCATCACCTTTTTCTGAGTCTTCTCGCTGATGCGGTATTTCTGCGCTTTTCCGTTAATCACATAGCTTGCAGTTGTCTTAGAAACACCCGCTAATTTGGCTATTTCATCCAGTGTCATATTCTAAACCTTATTCTGTGCGCGCGATCATATTAATACATCAACGATCTTTCGATAAGTTGAATTATAAGCTGAACCGATTCAGTATAAAAGCTGAAAGGATTCAGCAAAACTTAAAAATTGACGTAAATCACCCGAACACGCAACAAACCAATTTGTGAGCTAGGCTATAGGACAGCGGCAAAGGCTCGTTTGTTAACGTCAGTTTTTAAAACAGTTTTTCTGAGTCTTTTAAAAAATTTACCAACAAGCTGAATCGATTTAGCTTGAAAGATAAAAGGTTTGAGGAGTGATAAGCGCTCAGAAGCAGCGGCGTTCAACTTCTCACACAGAATACATTTTTAAATTGATACCTTAAGGCTGGAGAAGCACCATGCTTAAGCTAAATAAGAACGACATTACCCTCTCGCAATCAGCGACAGATAAGTTTGAAGCAATAAAGAGTATTGCTCATAGCCTTACTGATAAAGGCCTAGTTGAACGCGGTTACGTTGAAGGCATGCTAAACCGTGAAAACCAAAACTCTACGTTTTTGGGGAACGGTATCGCCATCCCGCACGGTACAACCGACACTCGTGCAATGGTGAAAACAACGGGTGTTGCTGTGCATCACTTCCCACAAGGTGTCGACTGGGGTGATGGCAATACTGTGTTCGTCGCTATCGGTATCGCAGCTAAATCTGATGAACACCTTGGCATTCTTAAACAGCTCACCAAAGTGCTAGGCGCAGATGGCGTAGAAGAGCGTCTGCGTAATGCAAAAAATGAAGACGAAATCATCGCCCTACTGCACGGTGATGTTCAGCTTGAAGCAGACTTTGACGCTTCTTTAATCCAACTGATGTTCCCTGCGAGCGACATGCTACAGATGAGTGCTGTTGCAGGTGGTCTGTTGAAAAATACGGGATGTGCTGATAACGAATTCGTTGCCGATCTCGTTACCAAACAACCAACTCACTTAGGTAATGGCCTGTGGTTAATTGGCAGTGACAAACATGTCACTCGCACAGGTGTGTCATTTGTCTCGACGGCAAACGACTGCGAATATGAAGGTCAAAAAGTGCGTGCACTTTTCGCGTTCGCAGCATGTAACAATGCTCACCAACCTATCCTAAAAACCCTTTCTAATATTGTGTTTAACAATGAACACGGCAAGCTTTTAGATGCATCAGTAGAACAGATTCTTGCTTTGTTCAAAGGTGAAGAAGTCACAGCCGCATCTTCAGAAGAAGGCAATACCGCTGTATTTAAAATCAAAAACTCTCACGGCCTACATGCTCGTCCGGGGGCAATGTTAGTCGCAGAAGCGAAAAAGTTTGAATCCACTATACGTGTTACCAACTTAGACGGAGATGGAAAAGCAGTAAACGCGAAGAGCCTAATGAAAGTCATCGCACTGGGCGTTAAGCACGGTCACCAACTTCAATTTACAGCAGAAGGCCCTGATGCGCCGCAAGCCTTGGAGTCTATCGGAAATGCAATCGCTTCTGGCCTTGGTGAAGGTTAAGGATCCGATATGACAAACAAAACAAATAAGGTTGTCACTATTACGCTCAACCCGGCATTGGATTTAACAGGTTCAGTAAATGAACTAAACGTTGGTTCCGTGAGCTTAGTACAGCAAAGCAATCTCCACGCTGCAGGTAAAGGTGTCAACGTAGCAAAAGTATTGAGCGATTTAGGCGCAGACGTCACGGTTACCGGCTTTCTCGGTAAAGATAACCCAGAGCTATTTCATCAGCTTTTCAATGACATCAACGTTAAGAATGAATTTGTGGAAGTAGAGGGTGCCACTCGTATCAACGTTAAGCTGGTTGAGGCCAATGGCAACGTCAGTGATATCAACTTCCCTGGCGTTCAAGTAGCGGCCGACGAAATTACTCGCTTTGAGGAGACACTATTTCGTCTAGCGGAGACGCATGATTACTTTGTACTTGCAGGTAGCTTACCTGGAGGCGTAACCGCTGAACAATGCGCTGCATGGATAGAAGCACTGCATCAACAAGGCAAAAAGGTGTTGTTCGACAGTAGCAAAGCCGCATTGAAGTCAGGTATTGATGCTCACCCATGGTTAATTAAACCTAACGATGAAGAACTTGGTGATTTTGTTGGCGAACATCTAGCAACACCTGAACAGTGCCAAGCTGCAGCGCAAACACTGAGCGACAAAGGCATAGAAAACATCGTGGTTTCTATGGGACCTGACGGTGTTATGTGGCTCAACCAAGGCGAATGGCTTAGTGCAAAACCGCCTCGAATGCATGTCGTGAGCACCGTTGGCGCAGGCGATACGCTGGTCGCTGGCTTGTGTTGGGGCCACATGCAACTGATGCCTAAAAACGATTTATTGCGCTTCGCTACGGCACTTTCTGCTTTGGCAGTTAGTCAAGTTGGCGTAGGGCTAACCAGTCAGGAAGAACTGGAAAATATCAAGCGACAAACTGAAGTTAGCGCGCTTTACCCTATTACAAACTTAGAACAAAACTAAGGAACAGAAGGTTATCGTATGAATATTGCCATTATTACTGCCTGTCCGAGCGGTGTAGCAAATAGCATCCTTGCGGCAGGATTACTAGAACAAGCCGCCGCAAAATTAAACTGGAATGCCAAAATAGAATGTCAATCAAGTGTGGTTGAACCAACACTATTGACGGAAGCTGACGTTGAACAAGCAGAAGTCATTGTCATTGCGGCAAATACTAGCGTCGACACTTCTCGTTTTGTAGGAAAAAAGGTTTACCAAGCGGAAATTAGCGAAGTAGCAAAAGACGCAACTGCGTTTCTCCAGCAAGCGGTTGAAAACGCCACTTTACTTGAAAAAGCAACCACACTTGCAGCCCCTATCACTACAGATACAACATCAGCATCAAAGAAGATTGTTGCAATCACGGCATGCCCTACTGGCGTTGCGCATACCTTTATGGCGGCAGAAGCTTTAGAAGAAGAAGGCAAGCGTCGTGGCCATCAAATCAAGGTGGAAACTCGTGGTTCAGTTGGCGCTAAAAACCAACTGACTGAGCAAGAAATTGCAGACGCCGATCTGGTGATCATTGCTGCGGATATTGAAGTGCCACTTGATCGCTTTAACGGCAAAAAGATGTACCGCACGAAAACAGGTCCAGCTCTGAAGAAAACAGCCGAAGAGATGGACAAAGCATTCGAGCAAGCCACGGTGTATCAACATTCTGGTTCAGCTAACTCTTCATCTTCCACCGAAGAGAAAAAAGGCGCTTACAAACACCTAATGACGGGTGTTTCGCACATGCTTCCTGTCGTCGTTGCAGGTGGTTTGATCATCGCTCTATCTTTCGTGTTCGGTATTGAAGCATTTAAAGAAGAAGGCACACTAGCAGCAGCCTTGATGAACATTGGTGGTGGCTCTGCATTCGCATTGATGATTCCTGTACTTGCTGGTTACATCGCGTTCTCAATTGCTGACCGTCCGGGTCTGGCTCCTGGTCTTGTTGGCGGTATGCTAGCAAGTTCAACGGGTGCTGGTTTCCTAGGTGGTATCGCAGCTGGCTTCATTGCCGGTTATGCAGCGAAGCTCCTTGCGGACAAAGTAAAACTCCCACAATCGATGGAAGCGCTTAAACCAATTCTGATCATTCCATTTGTAGCAACATTGTTCACTGGCCTTGTCATGATCTACATCGTAGGCGGCCCAGTTTCAGGCATCATGAACGGCCTGACTGACTTCCTAAACAACATGGGTTCTGACAGTGCAGTACTACTGGGTATTATCCTTGGCGCAATGATGTGCTTCGACCTAGGAGGCCCGGTAAACAAAGCCGCTTACGCATTTGGTGTTGGCCTTTTGGCTTCACAAACTTACGCGCCAATGGCGGCAATCATGGCCGCAGGTATGGTTCCTGCGCTAGGTATGGGTTTAGCGACCTTCATTGCGAAGAACAAATTTGAACAAAATGAACGTGAGGCAGGTAAAGCATCATTTGTCTTGGGCCTGTGTTTCATCTCTGAAGGCGCAATTCCATTTGCTGCGAAAGATCCAATGCGCGTGATTCCATCTTGTATGGCAGGTGGCGCGCTTACTGGTGCCCTATCGATGCTATTCGGTGCGAAATTAATGGCACCACACGGCGGTCTATTCGTGCTGCTAATTCCTAACGCAATTTCACCAGTATTAATGTATTTAGTGGCTATTGCAGCGGGTACGGCGGTCACTGGCTTTACTTACGCATTCTTAAAAAGCAAAGCAGAAGCGAAACAAGAAGTCGCAGCTTAATTAGAGCGACTCCGGTTAACAATGCCACCCTCGAATTTGGCATTTAGCACCTCCCTTTAATTCCGTAAGGGAGGTGTTTTTTATTCCGCAGCCGGAACGGCTACAATGTCTACTTCCCCACTGCTCATATCCACCGTTGCTTGATAAGCGCTATGCGGGTCACCGTAGTGCTTGAAGGTAAAGTGGTAAACGTTAGCTGGCGTCCACAAGGTTTTTGAATCTGCGGGCAGAATGTCATAGCCGTCTTGCTGATAAAGCTCTGTCGCCATTACATTTGCGATTGCCGCCTGCTGGTTAGCGTCTCGATCCACCTTTGGCTCTAGTGACGGGTTACTTGGATAAGATTCACCGTTGTAACTCATGAGTCGATATGAGCCATTACTCCAAACGATAAAGTCCTGCCAACCATTACTGTAACTGTCGGCTAGTACAATAGGCGTGCGAGTTACCGACATTCGATTAATAACGTTTCCCTCATTATCAAACATATATGCAGAGCAGCCACCACTACCACAGAAATAGCGATCTTGAAGCAACACTATGTGTTCTGCCTTGCCGTCGCTGTTTAGGTCGGCGCTACCCGATAGATAACGTAGATTGTCTTGCTCGAGCGACAGCCCTTCAGGGGCTAAAACCTTACTATCAATCCAACTGGAAATGACTTCAGCACTAACACTGTTGACTTTAGGGGCAGGTTGTTTGGTTTCTGTCGGCATGCTATCCGTCGCGGTGCAGCCAACCAAGGTGAAAGAACCAACGAAGAAGAGTCCGTTTAATATGCGTTTATTCATGTAATCTCAATCTTTGATGTGTCGTTACATCAGTATACGCATGATTTGCATTGTAATCGTAAGAAAATCATTAAAATCAAGCAAATGAATGGTTTGGTATATATTAGTAAGATCAAAAAAGCCCCGAAGAAAACCTTCAGGGCTAGGCAGGAAGCTGGCAAATAGCCAGGAGTCCCTATGCAGTGGTCGGTTTTACCCTAAACAGAATTGCAAACATCACTGGCACCACTATCAGTGTCAGTACAGTAGCAAAACCAAGACCTGCCATAATCGTTATTGCCATCGAGCCAAAGAAGGCGTCGAAGACCAGTGGAATCATCCCCAAGATAGTTGTTAGGGCAGCCATACTTACCGGACGAACGCGGCTTATCGCACTATCGACAATCGCGAGGTAAGGATCTTTACCTGACTCCAACTCAAGGTTAATTTGGTCAAGCAACACAATACCGTTTTTCAAAATCATGCCACTTAGGCTTAACAAACCAAGGAATGCTGTAAAACTGAACGGCATGTTCGTGGTAAGCAAACCAAAAGCAACGCCAATGATCGCTAACGGAACGGTGAACCAAATGACCAACGGCTTTTTGATTGAGTTAAACAGTAAAATAGTAATGATGAACATCAACAAGTAACCCATCGGCAATGAACCGAATAGGCCTTCTTGTGCATCTTTGGATGATTCGTACTCACCACCCCATGTGATTTCGTATCCTTCTGGAACATGCAATGCCATCACTTTAGGCTGTACACGAGCAAATAAGCTTGCTGCCGTGTCGTCACTCAACACATCATGGTCCGCGAGAACGGTTAACGTACGCTTACGGTCACGACGCTGAATTAGCGGCTCACTCCAATCCAGTTGAACGCCATCAATCACTTGATCAACCGGAATATACGTTTGCAACGAAGGACTCCAAATGGTCACGTTTTGTAGTGATTCAAAATCTACGCGTTCTTCTTCAGGAAGGCGTGTCATAATTGGCAACGTATGTGTACCATCACGCAAGTAACCTAAGGTGCTACCACCAAACGCCATTTGCAGTGTGCTTGAAAGATCTTCTTTCGAAATACCTAAGCGACGAGCTTTAGACTCATTGAAAGCGGGTACAAGTTCCTTGGTGCGCTCTCGCCAATCGTGACGAATGTTTCGAGCACCAGGGTCGGTATGAAGGATGTCTTCAACTTGCACCGCCAAGTCACGTAAAACTTGTGGTTCAGGGCCAGTAATACGCGCTTCGATCTTAGACGCTGGTGATGGACCAAATTCCATCAATTTAAACTGGAACGTAGGCGCATCAAATGTTTTCGCCAGATTCGCATCTAACTTATGCAGTAAACCAAACATTTTCTCACGATCAGTCGCGCGAACTTGGAACTGCGCGTACGCTTCGTAACTTTTTTCTGGTTGATAGGTTAAAGCAAAACGCTGTAGGCCCTGCCCAATCGAAGCAGAAACAAAGTCAATATCATCTTGCTGACGAATGTAGCTTTCGACCTCTTCAGCTTTTTTAATCGTTTCACGGATGTCAGTACCCTCTGGCATCCACATATCCACGTAGAACATCGGCGTATTCGATGGTGGGAAGAACTGCTGTTTTACATTACCAAATGCCACGACAGCACCCACTAATAGCGCCACCATGCCAGCAACGGTAAGCCAGCGGAATCGCAATGCAAATTTCAGTGATGCCCCAAATACGACAAACAACCAGCCTTTATAAGGATCATCTTCGCTAGTACCCTGCTCTTTGTTTTCCTCTTTCAACAAAAGATCGGCAAGGAAAGGCGTCAGTGTAATAGCGGTAATCCAGCTTAAAAATAGTGAGAAACACAGCACCCAGAATAGAGAGCCCATGAACTCACCTGTCGCATCTTGCGACAAGCCGATAGGTGCAAAAGCCGTAATTGCAATAACAGTTGCGCCCAGCAAAGGCCATTGTGTTTGCTTTACAATATCGACAGCCGCTTGAACTTTGGTACGCCCTTTCTTTAGGCCAACCAATATGCCTTCCACGACAACAATCGCGTTATCAACCAGCATACCCAAGGCAATAATTAACGCGCCAAGAGAAATACGATGCAGTTCGATGTTGTTGTAATTCATCAAAATGAAGGTACCAAATACCGTCAATAACAACACAACTCCAATGATGACACCACTGCGTAAACCCATAGTAAACAGCAACACAATGATTACGATCGCCACTGCCTCCGCTAGACTAATTACAAACGCTTTAACAGATTCATCCACCTCATTGGCTTGGTTGTAAAAGTAGTTCATATCGATGCCAGCAGGCTTGATAGACTCAAGGCTCGCGAGCTCCGCATCCAAACGTTCACCAACCTCAACCACGTTCACACCCGATGCAAACGAGATACCGATATTAATCGCTTTTTGACCGTTAAAGAGTACGACGTTGCTTGGCTTCTCTTGAATACCGCGAGAAATCGTTGCTACGTCTTTTAGACGAATTAGATTTCCTGTGTCACGGCCATGAATGATCAGATTTTCTAGTGCTTCTACAGTGTTTAAGGTGCCGCTTGGGCGAATAACAAGGCTTTCGCCATTGACCATCACTTCACCTGCTGAAACCACATTGTTTTGCTGGTTCAACAAGCTCGAAACCACATTCATGTCTAAGTTCAGTGCAGCAAGGCGATCAAGTGAGATCTCAACGAATAGCATTTCTTGCTGATCGCCCGTGATGTCTACCTTACCAACACCATCAACAAGCTCGATTTCACGGGTCAGGTAATCCGCATAACGTTTCAGCTCTACATAGTCGTAATCGTCACCAGTGAGCATTAACATCACGCCATAAACGTCACCGAAATCATCAATGATCTGTAAAGACTGAACACCTTGAGGCAATGATGGTCGTAAATCATTAATTTTACGGCGCATTTCATCCCAAATTTGCGGCAGTTCATCAGGACCATAGTCCATTTCCATGCTCACCGTTATTTGAGACATACCATTAGAAGACGTAGAGGTAATTTTGTCGATATAAGGGAGTTTTCGAATCTCTTTTTCTAGAGGATACGTCAGCTCTTCTTCAACTTCTTTTGACGTCGCGCCAGGGTATGTTGAGATGATCATGGCATCTTTGATCGTAAATGCCGGGTCTTCTAATCGTCCCAGCTCCAAAAATGACGTTAAACCACCAACAGCAAGGATAATAATGAACAACCAGCTGATGACTTTGTTTTTTATTGAATACTCAGCAATGTTCATTATTGGTTATTCTCCACAACATCCACATGTTTACCTTCGCGTAATTTACGCAGATTTGAATTAATCAGAATATCGCCCTGGCTAACACCTGACGACACAATGGCTCCATTGCCATTCACTTGAGAAATCATGACAGGCACCCGTGTGACAATGTCACCTTCTTTTTTCCACACAAAGAACTCATTCCCTTCACTGCCTGCTTGAAGCGCCGTGACAGGCACACTGTAACCATCGATAGAGGTAATGCCCGCCTTCACCATATCGACCAAAACGCTTACGCTGGTTCCCGGCAATATCTCTGTTTTTGGCTGTGGCATCGTCAAGTACATTTCGTAGGTTTGAGTTTCAGCGTTGGGTTCACTTGTGTGCTCTAAATAGTCCAAAGCAAATCTGCCATCGATGCCGGAGAAGGTTGCTCTAGGCTTGTAGCTCATGCTGTCTGAGTTTGGGTCTACCATCGCTAAAACATTGTCGGAAAGCTCAATACGCACGTAAACCAAATCGTTTTGGTATAGGTTTAACACGGGTTCACCAATTGCCACACGCTCAAAACGTTCTTTGAAAACATCGGATACTTTACCGGCGAACGGGGCGAATAAACGGGTGTAATTCAATTGATTGGTCGCGTTATAGAAAGTAGCCTCAGCTAGCTCTTTATTGGCGGTTAGCTCATCAAGTTCCGCTTTTGAAATCATTTGACGTGCATGCAAGTCTTCACCGCGTTTAAGCTGACGAATTGCAAGTGTGTATTGTGCTTCTGCGTCATTCACGGCTTGCTTCTCTTTGCTATCATCTAGCTTTGCGATCATTTGCCCCTGCTTCACAACGTCACCCGCTTTAACCAATACGTGCTGAACTTCCCCAGCGCGGCGAAATGCCATTGGCGTTTGCTCTGCAGGCACTACTATGCCTTTGAACGCGCGATGTTGACTTTGTACTGGTGCATCCACCGAGATAGTCGACACAAAAAGTGGCTGCTCGACGATAGCTTGGTTTTCATTTTTGCACCCTGTTAAAACTGCAAGTGCAATCGCAGAGATCGTAAGTAGAGAACGTTTCATTAAATGCCTCCCTCACGAACCCAAGCTTTCACCACTTGTCCTTCAACCAGTCTCTCAACACCAGCAATAACAACGTAATCATTGTTATCAAGCCCGGCTTTCACACCACCTGCTGCGTCAAGTGACACAGTGACTTTATTGACCTGCTGCGTGCTTCTGTCCATTACCCAAACTTCACCTTGCGTCCCATTTTTGTTGACCCAAGCAGACTGAGGTAACGTCATCGCGTCCGATACATGTTGTTTAGCAATGTGTACCTGCCCAGTCATACCTGTCAGCAAATTGCGATCTTCTGGTCGAGTGATGGTCACGATCGCCTCATAACTATTGGTATCGATGTTTGGCTGCGTCGAGATTTCTTTAAATTGCCCAGGGATACGTTTTCCTGGCTCGCTATCCATCGTCACCCACATATCGGAGTTTTGCAGTGACTCAAGTGATACAGATTCCGCATAACTTACTGGCAAGGTGAAAGATACATCCAACGTCGTGTTATCAATGAGATTCAAGATCTCCTGCTTCTCTGCTACTACTTGAAACGGGTTGACATAGGTATATGACACAATGCCATCAAACGGTGCGTGAATTTTGGTATAGCTCAAATCGGTTTTAGCTTGTTCGTAGTTCGCCAATGCCGCTTTATATTGAGTTTCTTTCTGATCGTACTCATCAGTACTAATGAGTTTTTTTCCGTAAAGGTTTTTCGCGCGGTCCCATTGTGTTTTCGCTAACGCGTACTGCGCTTGAGCGGCATCTAACGCAAGCTGAAGATCTTTAGGGTCTAACGTTGCGAGCACTTCACCTTTTTGGACTTTTTGACCCATGCGTACACGTAATTCATCAACCTCTCCACCAACCTGAAAAGAAAGCTGCGCGCGATGTGTTGCATCAATACGCGCTAAAAAGGCGTGCGAGTCTTCAAGTTCTAGGTCTTTCACCGCCAGTAATTTTACAGGTTTGATTAAAGGTTCAGACGGCTCAGAAATGGCTTTATTACACCCAGTTAGCATCCCAGAAAGACTTAATGTCACCACTGCGCCAACTAAAGTGCGCTTTAAATATTGTTTTCGCACCCGCTTTCTCCGTAGGTTTTATATATTACACAGTCGTGCAGTATAAGCAGAATTTGAAATTGATCAACATATTTTCCAGGTGGATAGCAAATTAATTAGTCAAAGCGTTCGGTTTCTGGTAAAAGTAAGCGCGTGATTAATATTCGGGAAAATTCGAACTATGAATGAAAGAAAGCAGGGGCGTAGAAGTGCTGAAGCAGCAGAACAAACTAAGTGTCTGATCCTTAAAGTGGCAGCAGATATGTTTTGTGAACTTGGTTACGAGCGTGTCTCGCTGCGCAATATCAGTGAAAAGGCTGGTGTTTCACATAGTTTGATCCGTCACCACTTCGGCAGCAAAGAGAAAATCTGGCAAGCGGTTAGCGATGCAATGGACGAGTTCATGCAGTGCTATATGGCTGAACTCATCAATGAAATGCCGGAGAACACACCTTCGAATAGAAAAATTTATCTGTTTATGGTTCGCATGCTAGCATTTGCTCTCGTCAATCCTCACCCAGTACAGATGATCGCCGATGCCATTCGACAAGGCGATGACGGTGCTCTGCTGCAGTATTTCTTAAAGTCAAAAGATGAGTTCGCTGCGATATTTACCGGAATTTTCGAGCAGTACAACAGCGAAAACCCTAATGCACAATTTGATCAGTGGGAATCAAAGTGGCAAATGTTGATCTTCGCACATGGTGCTGTCAGTCTCGCGCCAATGATGCAAGAAACATGGCCGGATATTGCAGATAATCGCGAAAAACTGCTGATCAAGCATTGGGAATTGTTTAATACCATTATGGCCTCTCAATTTGGGATCCCAAAAGAAGAGATGATTCATCCGGAAAAGCTTGAAGATATCGTTATTGATATGTGCTGTACTATTGATGAAGCAGTAAACTAAAAGTAAACAAGCGAAAAGAAGACATAAAAAATGCCGAGCTACAAAGCTCGGCATTTTTGTTTCAATTCGTTTTAACCACGGTAGTAGCGTTGTGGTACGAACGGCATTTTTTCAACTGTCATTGGTAGCATTTTACCACGCACTTCAGCGAACACTTCAGTACCAATCGCCGCCAAATCCGCACGAACATAACCCATTGAGACTGGCTTACCTGCATTCGGACCCGCCGTACCGCTGGTTACAACGCCAATTTTAACGCCGTCAGCATCAAACAGTTCAACACCTTCACGCACTGGCGCTTTGGTTTGACCTACTAGACCCACACGCTTACGCGCCACATCTTTAGTCTCAATCTGCTTAAGAATAATGTCTGCGCCAGGGAAACCACCTTCACGTTCACCACCAATACGACGAACTTTTTGGATACCCCATAGCAAGCTCGCTTCAACAGGTGTTGTTGTTGTGTCTAGGTCATGACCGTATAGACAAAGGCCACACTCAAGACGAAGTGAATCACGAGCACCAAGGCCAATCCATTCAACTTCATCTTCCGCAGTCAGTTTACGTGCTAGCTCTTCCGCTTTGTCAGCAGGAACCGAGATTTCGTAACCGTCTTCGCCTGTATAACCACTACGAGAAACAATGCACTCGGTGCCTAAAACATCGACTTTACAAATATCCATGAACAGCATTTCAGAAACTTCTGGTGCAAAACGCGCCAATACAGCTGCCGCTTTAGGGCCTTGGATTGCAAGTAGAGCTCGGTCTTCGATAGTTTCTAGCTCAACACCAGATGGTAAATGCGCTTGTAGGTGTGCGATATCTTGCGCTTTACATGCTGCGTTCACAACCACAAACAGATGATCGCCTAGGTTAGCCACCATCAAGTCGTCCATGATGCCGCCCTCTTCATTAGTGAAAAAAGCGTAACGCTGTTTACCAGACTCAAGATCCACAATATCCACTGGGACTAATGTTTCTAGGAACGCAGCTGCACCGTCACCAATTAGGCGAAGCTGTCCCATGTGAGAAACATCAAACAGACCTGCCGCATCACGAGTATGTAAGTGTTCCTTCTTTACGCCTAGAGGATACTGAACAGGCATATCGTAACCCGCGAACGGGACCATTTTGGCACCAACTTCAACGTGAAGTGCGTGTAGTGGTGTTTTCAGTAGTTCTTGAGTCATTTTCGTCTCCATTTAGATAGACCCGAGAATGCTATCGGCATTCGATGTGTTTCCAATAATAAACATGGCTCATTCTATTTTGCACGAACAAGACGTAGATCGACTTGCAAAAGTGTGACTCTTAACATTTTAATCACAACAAATCGTACAAAAAAAGCGCTTTAATGAGCAAGTTCTCATCAAAAAAGCGCTTTTTCATCATAACGACCACCAACAGCAATCGTTTGCTTTCACTATAGGAAATTTACAAGTATTTATCACTATTTGGCTGTCACCCACAAAATGAGCGCATCTTCTTCGCTAACACTGGTCAACATATGTCCCATATTTGCATCGTAATAAACGCTGTCTCCCTCGCTTAAAACAACAGGTTCGTAAAACTCAGAATAGAACATGACCTCACCAGATAAGATAAGCAGAAATTCTTCGCCATCATGACGAACCCAGTCTTTATATTCATCAAAACTACGAGCTCGAATTTGGCTCTTAAACGGCATCATTTTCTTGTTGGAAAGTTGTGTCGCGAGCAGTTCGTGTTCATAGGTTTGTGTTGGGTGTGGTTTACCTTCATTCTTCTTGGTAACATCCCTGCGCCCTGTCGCTACCTTTTTTCTAGGTGGCTCAAAGAGTTGTGGCATGTCAATTTGTAAGCCAAGTGCCAATTTTTGCATCGCTTGAAACGTCGGGGAGATCTGCTCATTTTCTATTTTGCTCAGTGTAGATCGAGCAAGCCCGGTTCGCTGACTCGCTTCTTCTAATGTGATACCGAGTTTCGAGCGGATATCCTTAATACGCTGGCCCAGTTTTAACGGCTCGATATTTTGGTCATGTTGCTCTTTTGCCAACGTCATCGATGGGTATTCATCGTAAATACTTTCTGCCATAAATCCCTCTATAGATATCCATATTTTTTGTCTTACTCGCATTGTGCATGAAGCACATAGTGGATAGAAGTCCACCAAGTGAATTAAAGCGTGCTCTTGTTAACAAATTTTGAAATCTTGTTTCCTATAGGAAATTTTTGGTTGATTGTTCCCGTCACAGGCGCTATGTTACCAACTTGTTAGATGTAGAGATGCATATTTCCGTAAGAGATTGGTAAAGGAAACACGCAATCCAACGGAGTTTTTGCCCAAATTTAGGGCCGGATGTTCACTCTGTTCTGCTACGCAGTTCAGCTGTTTTTGAGGACAAATGAACCACAACCGCAAATCATAACTCATCTATTGCGGGTTCATTTTCAGATTTGGAAGGTCAACTACCATGAATAAGAGTTACCCTAACCACAGCTTGGAAAACTTTTTCTCTACCAACCTCTCTGCGACAGATGATGCTGTCTTTGCTGGAATTCAAGCGGAATCCGCTCGCCAAAACGAACAAATCGAACTTATCGCTTCAGAGAACATTGTTTCTAAAGCGGTAATGCAAGCTCAAGGCACATGCCTAACAAACAAATACGCTGAAGGCTACCCAGGTCGTCGTTACTATGGTGGTTGTGAGCACGTAGATACAGTGGAAGCCATTGCTATCGAACGCGCAAAAAAACTTTTCAATTGTGAATACGCAAACGTTCAACCACACTCAGGCGCACAAGCAAACGGCGCAGTAAAACTAGCACTGCTTCAACCTGGTGACACCATTCTTGGTATGTCTTTAGACGCAGGTGGTCACCTGACGCACGGTGCACGCCCTGCACTTTCTGGTAAATGGTTTAATGCAGTTCAATACGGTGTTGATCGCGAAACACTGGAAATCAACTACGAAGATGTTCGTGAGCTAGCACTTGAGCACCAACCTAAAATGATCATCGCAGGTGGTAGCGCTATTCCACGTACTATCGACTTTGCAAAATTCCGTGAAATCGCAGACGAAGTAAATGCAATTCTTATGGTCGACATGGCACACATCGCCGGTCTTATCGCAACAGGCGCGCACCCTAGCCCACTGCCACACGCACACGTTGTTACGACTACAACACACAAAACATTGCGTGGCCCTCGCGGCGGTATGATTCTTACTAACCACGAAGACATCATTAAGAAAATCAACTCAGCCGTATTCCCTGGCCTACAAGGTGGCCCACTGATGCACGTTATCGCGGCCAAAGCGGTCGCATTTGGTGAAGCGCTTGGCCCTGAATTTAAAACTTATATTGATTCGGTGATCAATAACGCAAAAGTCCTAGCGGAAGTATTGCAAACTCGCGGTTGCGACATCGTAACTGGTGGCACAGACACGCACCTAATGCTGGTTGACCTTCGTCCGAAAGGGTTGAAAGGCAATAAAGCAGAAGAAGCTCTAGAGCGTGCTGGGATCACATGTAACAAAAATGGCATCCCATTCGATACAGAGAAGCCTATGATTACATCGGGCATCCGTTTAGGAACGCCTGCGGGTACAAGCCGCGGCTTTGGCGCTGAAGAATTCAAACTCATCGGTAATTGGATTGGTGACGTACTGGACGGTTTAGTGAACAACCCTGAAGGTGACGCAGAAGTTGAAAAACGCGTTCGCAAAGAAGTAAAAGAACTTTGCAGTCGCTTTCCTCTATACCAGTAAACGATTTTTTTAAAATCATAATAATTCCTGACAAGTTATTCGGAGATTAAGCAATGGACAAAACACTGAAGTTTGCAGATAGCCACGAGTGGGTACGTGACAACGGTGACGGCACAGTAACAATTGGTATTTCTGAGCATGCACAAGAAATGCTAGGTGACGTGGTATTCGTTGACCTACCAGACGTAGAAGACGAAGTTGAAGCAGGTGAAAGCTTCTCTCTCGTTGAATCTGTAAAAGCAGCGTCAGACATCTACGCACCAATCACTGGTGAAATCGTAGAAATCAATGAAGAACTAGAAGACAGCCCAGAGCTAATTAACGAAGAGCCGTACGAAGGTGGCTGGATCGTAAAAGTGAAGATGTCTGATGTATCTGAACTAGATAACCTGAAAGACGCAGACGAATACCTAAACTCTATCGAAGAAGAGTAATTAGGATGTGACGAAAGCTGTTCCCTAGCCTGTTTAGAGAACAGCTTTTTTTCTAGGTTCGGACGTATAATTTAATTTATCAGTAACGCAAATCCGTTACCCGAACCAAGGAGTAGGTAAAGGACAATGACTGAATTACTTCAAAGCCTCAGCACACAAAACGAGTTCGTTGCTCGCCACAATGGACCAAACAAATCTGACCAACAGAAAATGTTGGAAGCGATCAACGCAGTTAGCCTAGATTCGCTTATCGACGAAACCGTACCAGCACAAATTCGCCTAGAGCAACCAATGAGCTTGGCAGAAGCGAAAAGCGAAGCAGACATGCTGGCAGCAATGCGTAAGTTCGCCGATCAGAACCAAGTTAAACGTACATTCATTGGTCAGGGTTACTACAACACCTTCACGCCGAACGTGATTCTACGCAACGTGATGGAAAACCCGGGCTGGTACACTGCTTACACCCCTTACCAACCAGAAATCTCACAAGGTCGTTTAGAAGCACTTCTAAACTACCAACAAATGGTGATGGATCTTACTGGTATGGAAATCGCGAACGCGTCATTGCTCGATGAAGCAACGGCAGCAGCAGAAGCGATGACACTTTGTAAGCGTGCGGGTAAAAGCAAGAGCAACGTATTCTTCGTTGCTGACGACGTTCACCCACAAACCATCGAAGTGGTAAAAACTCGTGCGAAATTCATCGGCTTTGAAGTCTTGGTTGGTTCTTTAGAATCACTACCAGAGCAAGACGTGTTCGGCGCACTAGTTCAATACCCAAGTACAACAGGTGAAGTTCGTGACCTAACGGACATCATCGCTAAAGCGCAAGCAAACAAAACACTAGTGACTGTAGCAACGGACCTTCTTGCTTCTACCCTACTTAAACCTGCTGGTGAAATGGGCGCAGACGTAGCAATCGGTTCAGCACAACGTTTTGGCGTGCCGATGGGTTACGGCGGTCCACACGCTGCCTTCATGGCAACACGTGACAAGCACAAGCGTACTATGCCAGGTCGTGTTATCGGTGTTTCTATCGATACTAACGGCAACCAAGCACTGCGCATGGCAATGCAAACGCGTGAACAGCACATCCGTCGTGAAAAAGCGACATCAAACATCTGTACTGCTCAAGCACTGCTAGCGAACATGGCGTCTTTCTACGCGGTTTACCACGGCGCAGAAGGTCTACGCACGATTGCTCGTCGTACGCACCACATGACAGCCATCCTAGCCGCTGGCCTAACTAAAGGCGGCTTCGAGCTTGCTCACAACAGCTTCTTCGACACCATCACTATCAACACAGGTGCACAAACTGAAGACCTATACGCGAAAGCACTAGCCGCAGACATCAACCTACGTAAGTTGGGTACTCAGCTAGGTGTGAGCTTCGACGAAACCACAACCGTGGCAGATGTAGAAGCCCTATTCGCAGTATTCGGTGTGAAAGAAGAAGTCGCAGCACTATCAACTGAAATCGCAGGCAACGAGTTTGCAGCCATTCCAGAAGCATTGCGCCGCACAACAGAATATCTAACACACCCTGTGTTTAACACGCACCACAGCGAAACACAGATGATGCGTTACCTAAAACAGCTAGAGAACAAAGACTTCTCACTCACGCACGGCATGATCCCACTGGGCAGCTGTACGATGAAGCTGAACGCAGCAGCAGAGATGATCCCAGTTACTTGGCCTGAGTTTGGTTCGATCCACCCGTTCGCACCAGCAGAACAAGCAGCTGGTTACGCAGCACTCGCAAAAGACCTTAAAGAAAAGCTATGTGAAATCACTGGCTATGACGCATTCTCACTACAACCAAACTCTGGTGCATCGGGTGAGTACGCAGGCCTTATCGCGATTCAACGCTACCACGAAAGCCGTGGCGAAGGTCACCGCAACGTATGTTTGATCCCAAGCTCTGCGCACGGTACTAACCCTGCGACAGCATCTATGGTGTCAATGAAAGTGGTTGTGGTTAAGTGTGATGAAGAAGGCAACATCGACATCGACGACCTAGCAGCGAAAATCGAGAAACACAAAGACAACCTATCAAGCATTATGATCACTTACCCTTCTACGCACGGCGTTTACGAAGAGAAAGTGAAAGAAGTGTGTGAAATGGTTCATGCCGCTGGCGGTCAGGTTTACCTAGACGGCGCTAACATGAACGCGCAGGTTGGTCTAACATCACCAGGCTTCATCGGTTCAGACGTTTCTCACCTAAACCTACACAAAACCTTCTGCATCCCGCACGGTGGTGGCGGTCCGGGTATGGGTCCTATCGGTGTGAAATCTCACCTAGCTCCTTTCTTACCAGGGCATATTGAAGACGGTGTAGAAGGCGCAGATTTCGCAGTATCAGCAGCAGATATGGGTAGCGCTTCTATCCTACCTATCTCTTGGGCTTACATCGCAATGATGGGCGAACCTGGCCTAACAGATGCAACAAAAGTAGCAATTCTGAACGCAAACTACGTGATGGAAACACTTCGCCAACACTACCCTGTTCTTTACCGTGGCAAAAATGGCCGCGTAGCGCACGAATGTATTATCGACATTCGTCCGCTGAAAGAAGAAACAGGTATCAGCGAAGAAGACATCGCGAAGCGTCTAATGGACTACGGTTTCCACGCGCCAACTATGTCGTTCCCTGTAGCGGGCACGCTAATGGTTGAGCCAACGGAATCGGAAGATCTAGAAGAGCTGGACCGCTTCTGTGATGCGATGATCGCTATCCGCGAAGAAATGGAGAAAGTGAAAAACGGTGAATGGCCACTGGATAACAACCCACTTGTTAACGCGCCACACACACAAGTTGATCTTTCAGCTGAAGATTGGGACCGCCCTTACTCTCGCGAGATTGGCTGCTTCCCGTCTAAAGCGACCAAATCTTGGAAGTACTGGCCAACGGTAAACCGCGTAGATAACGTATACGGCGACCGTAACCTAATCTGTTCATGCCCAAGCATCGATAACTACGAAGATTAATTTTTGTAGTCTCTAAATCGACAAAGGCGAACCGTTTGGTTCGCCTTTTTGTTTTTGGTGTGCCGCCCTAACACTTGTTGATACATCGAGAAGGAATGATGGCTAGTTATTGTTTGCACAAAAGTGATTTAGAAATACAGTAACTTCTGAGAACCTTTGAATTAGCACTAATATCTCAGAGCCTTAAAGGCTTGTTGGAAACTCCTCATGAACACTATGCTATGCAGGTGCTATGTAGTTTCTAGTTCAGTTGCAGTAAGTCCCATTTATTACCATAGAGATCTTGGAACACCACCACTGTCCCGTATTCTTCCACACGAGGCTCTTCATTAAATACAACACCATTTTTCTTCATCAACTCGTAGTCACGCCAAAAATCATTAGTTTGCAGAAACAGGAAAACACGACCACCTGTTTGATTTCCTACTGCATGCGTTTGCTCCGGTGTACTCGCTTGAGCTAAAAGTAGGTTTGTACCATTGGAGTTTGGAGGAGAAACTTGAACCCAGCGTTTACCACCACCTAGGTTGGTATCTTCAACCAGAGTGAATTGAAGTTTTTGAGTATAGAATTCGATAGCATCGTCGTAATTTTCAACGACTAGAGCAATGTTTCCGATTTGCTGCTGAACAGTTTTGGCCATGATGATTTCCGCTGTGTCAAAACGCTAATTGTACGCTATTTTGAGACTTTTCTAGAAAGCACATAACGCCTTGCAAATGTGTAAGGCACACAATACGAATGTTTACGCACAGCGCCTTTGTCACTAGAACCTACAAATAATATAGCTACCACAAGTGTCGAATCTTGATTGAGCAACTTATTAAAGCCTTAGCTATAACTCAAGAGCAAATCTCTAACCTAATAAAGAAGGCTGCTCGTATACCACGGTATTATAGTTCTTCTAGTTTTCCCTTAGCTAAATCTTCTTGTTGCTTAAGGAACATGAAGAAGTTTGCCTCACTGATAAACGGGTTACCGTTTGTGCCGAGCTTCTTCCTATTTTCAAAAAGGAAATTTTTATGTGGATGGTTCGAAAGGTTAACGTTCACAATAGGTGCCTGTAGTGAAATTTTTCTAATTTTCTCCATGCTAGTCAAGAACTGGCCAATAACTTCTGGATCATTGCTACTTACGCTATGCCCACCAACGATAAAAGCACGATATTGTTCGCCATTATCTTCAACAGTGAAGTCTAAGGAATAATCACCTTCCGTGTGGCCAGGTGTGAGATAGAACTTAAACTCATGTCCACCAATAGCCATAGAGCTATCGCTTTTTATCTCTATGTCTAAATTTGGAGGAAGGAACTTGTTCTCACCTTCGCTTTTGTTTGATTGCTGTATAGATAGTTCATGAGCGCTTTTGGTCATCACGACTTTGGAACCATACTTCTCTTGAAGTAACTGGGCGCCTCCAACGTGGTCAGAATGCCCATGAGTTACTAATATGTGCGTTATTGGCTTATCTTTTAGCCCTAGCTTCTCTAGGTTGATAGGTATCCACTCAGAGTAAGGGAAATCAAGCGTATCAATGATAACCAGTCCGTCGTCTGTAGCAATGGCATATGATGAGATCCACTTGTCTCCTACATAATAGACATTATCAAACATTTGAAATGGTTCTACATAACCGTTCTTATCATTCATTGCTGGAACATATTGACTTAAGGAAGCAAAAGACGAAGCACTGAAAAGTAAACCTACAATAATTTTTTTCACGAAATCACACACAAATATATCCTTAATAATTTCTTATAGAACCTCGCGGATGAGAAAGCTCTAAACGATTTTCAGACGCAAATACAACTGCAAATACTTTTTACTTAGCTTGAGCTTGAGTTTTAGCTGACCGAATCACTTGTAAACTCGAATCCCATTAACTGCCTATGTATTCATGATTCTTTTAGAGGTTAAATAAATGAACTCAATTGAAGCAGAGTCATGAAGCTTCACTTGAGGTTACCGGCACAGCACAATGTGATAAACCTCTTTCAAGCAAACATTTGAATGCGATTTTTCCAATTTAAGACATGTTCAATAAATGCATCAACTCTTGCAGGCCTTTTATCGCGGTCTCGATACATAATGAATACTTCTTTACCCGAGCATTGCCATTCTGGCAACAAAGGCAGCAGGTTATGTTGATCATGATTTAGCTCATGAAAGTAATAGGTTGGAATCCAAGCAATTCCTAAACCATGGATGACGGCGTCTCTAACTAGTAGTACATCATTTGAAGTGAATTGAAACTTTAGCGGATGATCAAATGTTTCATTGGTGATTTGATTAACTAATTTCCATTGGCTGTCGTTGTTTACCGTAATTAGGCGATGATGAACAAGTTGTTCTGGATGGGTAATCGGTTGGTGTTGTTCTAAATAGCTTCGTGATGCACAAAGCGCAAATGGAATCGACCATAATTTCTGAGCAATCCAGTCTTGTTCAATAAGATCACCAAGACGAAAACTAACATCGACACGGTTAGATACAAGATTGATTTTTTCATTCTGTACATCTAAATCGATACATATCTTCGGATGTTGCTCTGCAAATTCATAAACGCACCGCTTTAACCACATCTGTGTCATGTTAATTGGCGCTGATATTTTGATCGTTCCACTTAAAGACTGACGCTCAGTCGCAATTCTCGATGTCACATTATTTAAGCTAAGAAGTAACGGCTCACAGAGTTGATAATATTTTTCGCCATCAGTTGTTAACGCAAAGTGGTGTGCACTGCGGTTAAATAGTCTGCAATTTAAGTTTGTTTCCAGCCTTTTTAACTTCCGGCTTAGCGTGGCTAACGGGACATTAAGACGCTCAGATGCTTGTGTTAGGCTTTGATAGCGAGCAACAGAAACGAATAACAAAAGGTCATCCAAAGAGTGACGTTCCATATTTGGGATTAACCCTCTTAAATTTGGCTATTAAAAATCAAATATGAAATATATAGCATTATCGCGTCAAGTTAATTTTTATCAGGAAGATCTATGTCTAAGCATTTATCAATTTGGTGCGGTGTTGTTGTCGCTATCTTTTTTTGGTCTAGTAACTTTAACGTAATAAAGGCTATTAATAGCGATGTCTCTCCTTTGGATTCAGCGACGTTACGATTTTCCGTTGCAGCTTTAATACTCTTGCTGATAAGAGGTACTAAATGCTCTCCATATGGAACCAAACTCACACGAAAAAGTATGTTGTCGTTGTTTGTTATAGCAACTGTGGGTGTAACTATCCAAAACTTCTCTATTTTCTCTGCAATGAGCTTTACTACCCCAGTTAACGCAGCGGTTGTTCAGGCAAATCTACCACTTGTCACTATCTTGTTGTCGGGCTTTATTCTCAAAACTTCCATTTCGGTTAAAACTATTTTAGGTGCACTAATCAGTTTTTGTGGAGTGGTAATCGTCATTACAGGGGGAAATATTCATTCTATTAGCAGCAATAGTAATATTGGTGATCTATACATGTTATTTGCTTTAATTAGTGGGTGTTTATACACAATTCTAGCGAAGCGTTTAACATCTCATATCCCAGTAACTCAGCAGTTACGTTGGGTGTTAAGTATTGGTGCCATTCAAATGGTCGCTATAGCGATGTACCACGGCGACTTTAGCCGTAGCTTAAATACCATAACATTTAAAGACCTATCACTAATAGCGTACATGAGCCTGTTTGGCACTTTGATCGCTTATTACTTTTGGATGAAAGGTGCTATCGTTCTTGGTCCAGATAAAATGTCTCCATTATTTAATATTATGCCGGTATTCACTCTACTGATTTCGTTCATTTCTGGTGAGCAGGCTCAATGGGAAAATGTTTTAGGCGTCTTTATCGTTGCGGCTGGTGTGTATATAGGTAACTCAGCACCTTTTGCTCGTTTACGGAAGGTGGTGGAGTAAAAATAGACGCCAACCTTAAGTCGCATTATTTAGAGCAATACTTTGTTAATTGGCATAAGTTTTCTTGGTTTCCAATAGGTACATTTTTTCGCTTTCGTCGTTCACTCTTTTATCTAACTTTATTGAGTGCATGTCGAAAATCTTCAATCTTTTGCTAAGAGCGTTTTTTACTATGTAAAAAACAGAGGAGAATGACCATGAAAAAACGACTCAACTATATTGAAGTAGCGCCAAAAGCAATAGAAATCCTATACGCTCAGGAAGCTTACTTCCATGAACAATTTAGCCAATCAGAAACTATGAACATGATCATATGGGAACTGGTTAAGTTACGCATATCGCAAATCAATCAATGTGCATTTTGTATCGACATGCATAGTAAAGATGCGCTTAAGTTAGGTGAAAAGCCGGAACGCATATGGGGGCTTAGTGCATGGAAAGATATGCCATTCTACAGCGATGCAGAACACGTTGCGCTTGGCTGGGCTGAATTACTAACTGCTGGCCTACCAGTAGATGATGATACCTATCAGCTGACCTTGAATACCTTTGGAGAAGAAGCTATGGTCAACCTAACAATTGCGATCAACGCGATCAATAGTTGGAACCGAATAGTTAAGGCATTTAAGCCAAAGGTTGGAGTCTATAAACCTCGATAATTCTATTTGACGGTTCTTACTTGTAAGCCACTGCTTATACCTCAACTTAATAGGATGAAAAGTACATGTGTATCACTTTCTCATTTAAGTTGAGGTTAAATAGGATGATTCATTTGAACTTAGAATTTGATATTTTAAAACCTCAAAAGGCTTTAGCTGGCTATGTTCAAGCCATTTGGTCAGCATCCGTCAAACCTGATACGACGCAAACCGTACGTAAACAATTACTCAGTGATGCTGGTACAGGTGTGGTATTCATTTTACAGAATGAAGTACAAATGGATGGTGAGTGGCAAACGCCGGGGGTTGTCCTACTGCCTATAAGCATTCTGGCACATCAGGTCTGCCTACCGCCAGGCGCGGTGATGACTGGCGTACGCTTTCATCCTGCTGTTGGTTATCAACTATTTGGTAAACGTCTAGAACAGCTATTGCGGATTCAAGACGACCACCCTTTGACTTCTTCTGCACTAGCAACATTTGAGTCTCTGCAAATAGCTCGTTCGCCATATGCAAGGATTTCTACGTTATATCGCTGGGTTCAAACACTGATTGAGGAATATGAACCGTAGTATGTCGGCCACATTATTGACCAACCTACAGGGACCATCAGTCAGCGCCAGAGAGAGCGCAATTTTCAGAAATGGTTGGGGATTACTCCTAAACATTACCAACGCATTAAACGAGTGAAGCACACTTTAGAGCAACTCCGAGCGCAACCCGATCTTACTTTATCGGAGTTGGCGCTGGAGCAAGGTTTTTCCGATCAAGCACACATGACTAGAGAGTGTAAGCAGATTGCGCGCATGACACCGAAGCAATATGTCCGAAAGAGAAACCTCTAAACCTTATTAGCTTTCTACATCAAACCCCATTGATTCAGAATCGACCATATACTTGTTACAATGTTCGATCATATATCACCTACTTTTTCGATCGCTCATTCCAGCTTGATGTAAGTTGGTTAGCTCGCTTTTGATGCCGCGTACCGCTCTACCATAAACGCGATCACTTCTTCGCTTAAGCAAGATTTGCTGATGTATTGGCGTTGTTTACCAAGGTGAAGGATAAAGCCCAAATCAGTTTGTTCGAGTTGGTCGATTTCATTGATAGCTAGGTAGAGTTGGTAATCATGCTGTTCAACACAGCCACAGTATTCAGTGCCTCGGTCAGTCAAAATTCTCAGTATTAGCATAGGTCGAGCTCCAACGTTGAAGTATTCTCTCTGGGTGCTTTTCTAAGGTTGTTAGGACTTTTCTTACTGGCTCTAGTCAACTAAAGCTTGTGCTTGCTTATCTGTCATCGGACTCTCAACATCCTTTAACACCGCCCAGCGAAGAGCTTTTTGCGTGCCATTGTTTTCGAGCGTCATCAACAGCTCGTGTAAATAAATGCACTACATGGAACCAGTCGAGAGTAACATTCGCTTTCGGAAGCTCATCTTTGACACCACTCCAACCTGCCCAGGCACATCGATGAGCTTTATAGTGAACTCGAGGTATTTTCGCTGTGATATAGCAATGGTGCTGAAAAAGTTGAGATGGCGCCATGTTTTATCGGTTATAAAAAAACAACCATCTGCGCGGTGGCTATTGTTAACTGATCTTCATGATAAGAATTCAGAATGAGACAACGAGTATGCAAGCTTACGAAATGGACGTGGATAAGTACTTTAACGAATAGCTCGGTATTTTTTGCCAGAGGGAGTCTACTTATGTTTAACCCATGAAAGTAATAGACATGTCATTTACATTATTTTTTAAAGTATGCCTAGATATAAGCTTTGACATGACTTATTTTTGAGAATTGGGGCGGTCCTAGGCTAGCACTTGAGAGCATTAGGACATAGTATCGTCTCACGCGTGGATATGGGTTGACCTATGTACAATATTGGTAAACAAATGACTAAAATACTGGTTTCCCTTATGAGTGCCACAATATTATTGCTCTCAACAGGTTGTAACGCAGATATGTTTAATTTCTTCAAATCAAAAAAGTTTCAATACATACTTAGCTCAGAGATCACTGGTCGCTTATACTTAGACGGGAAAGCGTTTACTAGCGAGGTAGTTTATCTACACACGGCTTTTTCTAAAAACCGTTATATCACCGAGACAATTACGTCAGAAAATGGTTATTTTCATTTCGAACCTACATACCACTATCAGACGTTTAAAGAACCTGCCCTTCATGAATCCTCTAGCTACATTGGTATTTACATTTTTGTAGATGGCAAAAAATACTACTTACTAGAGACTCGCTTTTCTGACGTGAAACCCTATGAATTTATTTCAGATAATCTTCTTGATTTAAGTTGTGAGATTAATTCGGACGAATATCGTTACTTTTTTAAAAATAAATTTGTTGAGAATGGCCTCGATCTTGAAATTATTAGTAGGTGTGATTTGAAAGGATTTTCTGAAAAAATATTACTAAATAAGGACACGTAATGGCAAAGTTAACACCAAAAATGGCTTCAGAAATAGCGGATATTCCTTACAAAGCTTATGAAAATAATGGCCGTTTTATCATGCCGGGCAAAAACAGTTTTTCAAATCACTTTTCTTTTTCTGAAGATGATGTATTTGATGGTTTTACAGGCGGTGTAGCGGGTTTATCCAATGTACCGGTATTGCGTAAAGTTATCCCTGGCTTGATGAGAACTTCAGAGGCGTTTGCAGTGGTTGGCACTGGTAAAGGTTCTACATTTGAGAATGAAATTGTCATTTCGATTCGAGGAACACAAAATGCTAATGACTGGATCACAAATGCGAATATAGGGGTGAAAGGATCACCAAACGGTTCGCCCGCTCATGCTGGTTTCAACAATTGTTTTCAAAGTCTTAGCCCCAAGTTGAAGCAGTATATTATGCAGATGAATCCTAAACCAAAACGTATACATTGCGTTGGGCACAGCTTAGGTGGAGCACTCGCATCACTTTGCGCTGATTGGGTGCGTAATGAGATGAAGGTCAGAACCACCTTATACACCTTTGGCGCTCCTAGAGTTGGTCTGGAAGCATACGCACGCTCATCGGAAAAGCTAAACGATGGTGTTTATCGATGTACGCATGGTGCTGATCCTGTACCAAAAATACCGCTTTGGCCATTTATTCATGCTCCAATCTCAACAGGCGAGTACCGCTTGGACTCTGGCACTGGGTTAAGCATATCAGCCCATTTGATGGCAAGAAACAAAAATCCGGGTTACTTAAACACTGCTTCCTCGGATTCTTGGGGAGCGTTGAAGAGGAAATCGAATGACCACTTATTTACCCCTATCCGTCTAAAGTATGAGCAACGAAATCAAGCTTCTTTTTCGGAGTATTGGGCCGATAGAATACAGGGCGCACTTATCACCTATTTGAAAGATGTGGCTCTTTTGTCAACGGTAACGATTCAAGCAGGCGTGATTGCTGGCTTGACCTTTTATGATTGGCTTTCAAGAAAGCTAGAAGCCGTTGCTAAATCATCTAAGCGCAATGAAGAGCAACTAAAAGGCTTATTAGGCCATATGCTTGTTTTTGCCGGTCACTATGGGACCATAGTTGAGGATCTATCCGCCCGATTCATTAGATGGGTTTTCGAAAGAACCATTGGACGACTAGTCAGAGTATCTAAACAAGCGATATCGTTGCTAAGTTAACCTAACCATTGCAATGGCATAGTAACGTGAATGCTTAGTTAGAGGTGAACTCGTCACCTCATAAGTTAACTGGTGACATTGACATAACGCCGCTAAATGGGATTCTTATTAAGCACTTTTTAGATGAAACTTTCTAACCAAATCGGGTCGCGATTTATCAAAACGAATTTGAAAATAATGAATTTTTCACTATTTTCAAATTCGTGATTAGGAGCCAAAATGTAGGTTTACAGTTTCAACTGTTTTTGGATTTCTGTTGGAAAAGTAACTTAAACAATTGACATTAAATAGATTTAATGGGAAATGGCTCTTACAAAACCCGAACTGCGCCCCCTTCCAAGCTGATGATGATGTAGGTTCGATTCTCGCTGTACACTCCATTCTCATAGGCTACTTTACCTAAAGCTTCGAACGCCTCCCATGGGGCTCGAATCGCAATTCCATGGATAGCCCCCTCAAATCGAATAAGTTTCTTCCGCATAGAAGTTACCTTTAGACGCATAAGTCCAACACTGGCCACATGAACTTTATTAGGGAAAACCCAACAAACTAACGAATGTCAAACCTTTGCCGAACATAGTAATCGAGCAAAAATGCTCTAGAAGTTGGCGTCATCACTGTAGGCTCACAATAAACTATCTCATTGTCACTTTTTTGGTTCAGTTTACACACTAACTCCGCAGCACACTTAAGGAGTCCATATACTGGAAAGACGCAACCAGAAACACCGAGTGTAGTGGTTCAGATTTTGAGTCTGAATCAGAGCTACCCCATAAGCATCAAACCCTAAGATCAAAAAAGCAAACCCACGGACTCGCTTTTTTGTTAGCTCGCTTTTGATGCCGCGTGCTGCTCTACCATAAACGCGATCACTTCTTCGTTTAAGCAAGATTTGCTGATGTATTGGCGTTGTTTACCAAGGTGAAGGATAAAGCCCAAATCAGTTTGTTCGAGTTGGTCGATATCATTCCAAGCGAGGCTGCGGTCAACTTTACCGCTTTTGTAGCGCACGCCATCTGCATTCACTTCAAACACCACTTTACTGCCGCGACTTGAGCTGATGGTTTGACGCCACAGCCACCAAGTTCTTTTGAAGTAAACGCTGCACGCTTCAATCACACTCAATACGATAAAGAACCAACCGACATAACCGTTTGGTAGCAGTTCAAACTCCAATAAAACCACACCAAAGATAAGAAACAGCATCCCTTTTAGGTACGCTTGTGGGAACTTCGTTGGCTGGCTAGTTTGATCATAACATTCAGCAAAGAAAGGTTTGTCGAGTGTGTATTCTGTAGTGAATTCGAAATCTTTAGACATGTATGGTTACTTCAAGGCTTCTGTAAATGAGTAATCTTGGTTGCACTCTCGCAACGCCTGCATTGTAGCGCTTCTCGGGATTTATCTTTAGTCATTTTGATTCTGTTTTGTAAATCAATGATACCGCCACGCCAAAAGACCTCGGTGCACTCGCCAATATCAAACAAGGCGAACCATTTGGCTCGCCTAGTTAATTAATGACCTATATGACTTATAAGGCTTTCTACTTTAGAGGGTCGTTGTCAGGCAATGCACTGTGTATCCAGACTGCCAGTCGGTGTTTGATGCTTGCGCCGTCTAGCTTGCTTTCCGGTAGTGGCGTGATCTGTTTAGCATCAACCAAGAATAGGTAAATCGCTTTTACTCTTAGAGGCTGTGGTGACTGAGGAAGGTCAAAACCTTGTAGCTTCGCCATCTTCCCACCAATCTCTAGTGCCTTCTTAACCAGTTTGTCTTCATTGTGAAGCTTGGAGCTTTTTGACATTGATAAATCCTCTTCTTCGCTTCAATTAAGAATACATGAAGTGTCACGTATGGCGTGTTAATAAGCTCGCATATTGATAAGTTTATGCCTTATCACCGAGTGACTGGTTGAAAAATGACCTTAATTCTTCGTCACCAAGGTTGAGCAGGTAGTCACCGACATACCATTCAACGATGGATTGATGTGGATGTGCCGTGACTTGCGGATTACCAAACCAAATGCCCTTCTCTGTAGCAAAAGTATGTTGGAGTTCTTTCAACTTTTCAAAGCTGAAAGGTAGGATCAGGTACAACATGTTTGCTCGAGGTGCTGCCGAACGGCATTGCCGCAGACACTGCATAAGGTGTTCTATTAATGATTTATTTAGAACAAAGATCATGCTCACGATAAACAAGCCATTTCGGTAAATATGCGGCTTCTGGAATCGTCCAACCATACTTATCGTATGCCAATGCAGCAAGACCAGTCAGTTTCAGAGAAACATTTCCTTTTGGCGAATAGCGAACATCTTCATTCATATAGAACTGGTAATGCGCCTCTAACGCATCTCTCAGTGCTTCTTGATAATGTGACTCATCGCCATCGATAATGGCAACAAACACATTCACAAATGGAATAAACAAAGAATGTACATATGGCATCCTGGTTGATTCTAAGTATTGCGGGGAGGATTTCTCCATCACAGTTTGCAATAACTCTGGTAACGCTGATGAATTGCTAAATACACCGTTAACGAACTCGACTAGCGCAACATCGAATGGATCTTTTAAACGCACTAACGACTCATCCATGATGGTCATCAGCTCTACGCAGCGCCAATCTCTCGCGGCCATCGCTAAACAGATTTCATCCAACCATGCATCCATTGTTCCTTCTGCAATAGAACGGTTACCTACTTCCGAAAAATGTCGGTGCCCAACGGAGAATTCAACCACTTGGTCTGAATGATTGGCCAGCAAGTACACGTTATTCAGTAACTCAAGCGCTCTTTTTATATAAGCTGGCGAGGCCTGATGTTGTCCGTATTTTGAAGCAGTGAAGAATGAATCAAGCGAATACCAAGCGTCGCCTTTCATTCTTTTGAGAGGTTGCTGATAAAAAGATTGTTTTTCATCAAGCATTTCTTCCCAGAAGTTGTAAAAATCTTCATCTTCCTCACGAAAAATACGCAATTTTCTTTCTTCAGGTATCTCTAAATAATGATTCTTCATTGCTTCCATCGTTCCCTAGCCTCGCATTATAAGTTGTTCTAATTTTTTGCCGTGATGATATTCATACTCAAAATCAAGCCGTGAATGATGCCGAAGTTAATTTATAAAATCAATTTATAATCAGTATGTTGTATCGAAAGTTAATGCTTAACTGAAATGAATCGAAAAGCCGAAAAACATTTGAAATATAAGGCTACCGCACAAGCCGCGATGGGTAAGCCAGAACGTACCTGTCCATAAACAGTGGACGACGAACACTGACTTTGTGGAGTAAAGATAGACAGATATTCACCATTGTGTTCGCCTTTCTTTTTCTGTCGCTTTCGATAATACTCTTGCGCAATATTACTCAGCTGGAAAATTTTATGCCTCAAGCAAACTCTGTGGTCGTACTCGACTTTGAAACCACAGGTCTCTCTCCTACTTTAGGTGATCGCGCAATAGAAATTGGTGCAGTAAAGTTAGTCAATGGCGAGGTTGTCGATAGTTTTCAGCAACTCATGAACCCCGGTTTCAGAGTGAGTTCTTTCATTGAGAACTACACCGGCATTACCAACAATATGTTGCGATCGGCACCAAGCTGCGAAGAGGTAATGGCGTCATTTAGTGAGTTCATTGCTGGCGAGAACCTTATCGCTCACAACGCGTCCTTCGATAAACGATTTTTAGATGCAGAGCTTGAACGAATCAACTGTGGTTATTCGGGTGAGTTTGCTTGCTCCTTACTGGTAGCAAGACGGCTCATTCAAGAAGCCCCATCACATAAGCTAGGTGAACTTGTTCGCTATAAAAATATCGACAACGACGGTGTTTTCCACCGTGCACTAGCCGATGCGCAAATGACAGCCAAGCTTTGGCTCTTAATGGTCGAAGGGATAGAAAACTCAGGCGTCGAAAAACCAAGTTTTCAGTTGATGCAAACGGTCAGTAAAACAGCTAAAGGAAAAGTCGACCTGCTACTCGCCAAAAGCCGTGCGTAACACCCTCCGAACTAAAAGCGGATTCTAGTCTCTTCGACGTTTAAGTGATTTTCGATATACATGCGATATTGGTTATCCCAGTTAATTTCCTAATCCGAAAGCGGCAGTTCGCTGGTCTCACCAACCAAACTGGCTTACTATGCCAGGTACCTAAAACGCTTTGTGAGTCACTCATGAGCAGAAAAAATAACAAAAATCTCAGCATTCTTCTTAAACTCAACACCTTTATTGCACCTTATAAATGGCGGGTTGCGGCAGCCTTGGTTGCCCTTGTCGCGACAGCAAGTTTGACGTTATCCGTTGGCTATGGAGTGCGCATTCTTATCGACCAAGGCTTTGCTCAGCAATCATTGCAAGAGCTCACCAATGCGATTCAGTTTATTGTCGGTGTCACATTGTGTATTGCCATTGGGACTTTCTTTCGCTTTTACCTTGTCTCTGCCGTAGGTGAGCGCGTTAGTGCGGATATTCGCCTTGCGGTGTTTAACCATGTGATTACGCTGCATCCGAGCTATTTTGAGACTAACAGTAGTGGCGACATAATGTCGCGCCTGACTACCGATACCACATTGCTGCAAAGCATTATCGGTTCATCGTTCTCAATGGCGATGCGTAGCGCTTTGATGTGCTTTGGTGCCATCATTATGTTATTCGCTACCAACGTTAAGCTCACGCTGATTGTGCTTGCTTCTGTGCCTTTGGTTTTGGTACCGATTTTGTTTTATGGACGACGTGTGCGTGCGCTCTCTCGTCAAAGTCAGGACTCAATGGCTGATGTTGGCAGCTACGCTGGAGAAGCGATAGAACATATTAAAACCGTGCAAAGTTTTAGCTCAGAGTCGCATGAACAAGCGGCTTTCGCTGTCGAGGTGGAAAAAGCTTATGAAATAGGCAGACAGAGAGTAAAACAGCGAGCGATCCTGATATCAGGCGTTATTGTGATTGTGTTCAGCGCGATTGCAGGCATGCTTTGGGTAGGCGGCAGCGATGTGATTCACGGAAAAATGTCTGCGGGTGACCTAGCCGCATTTGTGTTTTATGCCATTATGGTTGCCTCATCGACTGCAACCATTTCCGAAGTCATGGGTGAATTGCAAAGAGCCGCAGGTGCTACCGAACGGCTGATTGAGATCCTTCAAGTAGACAGCGATATTAAAGCGCCGAACAACTATTTGCCTGTCCGTTCCGACATGCCTGCTGAGGTTAACTTTAATTCGGTGAGTTTCAACTACCCTTCTCGACCAAATCAACCAGCAATCAAAGAATTAAATCTAACCGCTGAACAAGGAAAAGTGTTGGCGTTGGTCGGCCCTTCTGGTGCAGGTAAAACAACACTATTCGAACTGCTGCAACGCTTTTATGATCCGCGAAAAGGGCAAGTGTTATTTGGTGGTGAAGATATTCGACAGTTCGACCCAAACGAACTTCGAAGTCAAATGGCGCTCGTACCACAACAACCAGCGCTGTTTAGCCATGATGTTTTCCATAATATTCGCTACGGTAATCCTGAAGCGACGGATGAACAAGTTATCGAAGCCGCGAAAAAAGCCCATGCCCATGAGTTTATTGAGAAGCTTCCCGAAGGCTATCACAGCTTTTTAGGCGAGCGCGGCGTTAGGCTATCGGGCGGACAAAAGCAGCGCATTGCGATTGCTCGCGCGATTCTAAAAGATCCAAAAATCTTACTGCTAGACGAAGCTACCAGCGCCCTTGATAGTGAAAGTGAACATCACGTTCAACAAGCACTTGAAGCTCTAATGAAAGGACGCACAACGCTGATTATTGCTCATCGTCTTTCGACTATCCAACATGCGGATAAAATTGCGGTGCTCGACAATGGCGAGTTAGTCGATGTTGGTAACCACCAATCATTAATGCAAAGCTGTGAGTTGTATCAGCGACTTGTGGCATTGCAATTTAAGCACTTGGAGTAACGCCTAGTTAAGCGTTCAAAAGTAAGCAAAGGCGGACCAAATAATTTAATAACAGGAGTTTAACGATGTTTTTGTGTCAGTCCAGCGAGCCTTGGCGAGACTAAGAATCTAGCTCTGAGTGGTTAATGAGATAATTTAGACCATGAAGAGCTAGGATAGAAGATCCCACATCATGTCCCATCGTCGCTGTACAAGGTGACGAAATACAAAAGATGCCACTAGCAGTTAAACGAGCGGTATTAAACCAAGCAGCTCGCCTTTTAACAAAGGAATTCCAGTAAGAATCCAGTAACCAGCGTATTCTCCCTTCAACTAGAAACACTCGTTCACAACTACCATATAAAACCCAATCAACTTCATTTGTAACAATTAAGGTTTCAAAAATAGGAAATCATTACTGAAAAAGTTTACCGCGTTTTGTGTTGCTATCTATGGTTACAATGTTTGAGACATCAATGCCTTTAAACCAAGCAACACAAAAGCGGCACCGATATGAACAGCGAAGCGAAACAACTATTTTCTTATCTATGTCAGCGATACGATGCGCTTTCTCAAGAGCTTGAGTCTCGCCCTTTTCCTGAATTTTCTGAGACTATTACTCATCCTCTTGGGCACTGTTTAGTCCGTTGCCCAGCAGGTAGCCAACGCTTTTCTATTGTAGCAGTCAACTTTGCACCCTCCGTTCGCGGGCAAGGCGTGCTTACTGCATTTATCGACTACATCAAAAGCAATCCATACCACTACCAAGGTGTTGAGGTTGCAATCATTGAAAACAAGAACTTAGCTAAACGGCTTTTGTCTCTTGGCTGGAAGTACAAGTCCCTGTTTGGCAAAATTTTCTTCGCCAGCAAGCCAACCCTAGTAAAGGACTTTCAGTCTGCGTAATGGTTATTACGACACCGCATCGACATCCAAAGTAAAACCATCACTCAAAATCCGTAAGCATGTTGAAAAAAACTTGGCGATCTTCTGCAGTACTTCCTCGATGAGCAGTGTATTCAACGTGCGCCTCTGCGTTGGCTTTTGGGGATAGATTGATGCCCCATAACGCATTAATTTGGTTTGGTACGATGGAATAACGCATATCAACAATTCGCAATTCATTATTCGGATCCGTCGCTACAAAACCGTTTGAAAACCAACGGAAACGTTCGATGTCTCTTGCTTGTTGCGATTGCGGGTTTAGCCACGGAAATTGCTCTTTTATATTTAACTTTGGAGTTGATTCGCCAGGGTAAATTTTTATTGAACGCCCCACCCTTACGGCATCTACATAGTAGCTCTCTTCCGTTTCATAAATTAGTTTCCAAACCAAAAGATTGCTGAAACTTGGTTTGGCTTTTAATTGTATAGCGTTGTGTTGTCGCTCTTTGACGATTTCCCAACCAGCTACTTCTGCTCTATCTCGTTGTATCGTTCCAAGACTTAGGTAAGCCAGGCACCATAAAAATGCAATGCGGGCATAGTTTGGGCTTCGCTTCAGTGCAACAAACAAAAGCAATATTAAAATAGGGAGTGTGAACGCGGGGTCGATTACCGAAATAGTGTTCCAAGCATAACGCGTGTTGCTTATCGGCCATAGAAGCTGTGTTCCATAACTGGTGCATGCGTCTAATAACGCATGGGTACTATAACCAAGCGCGCAGTAAAACCAACTCTGCCGGAAGCTTAGTCCTCGCTTTTTTGCGAACAATGGATACAACACCAAAGCACAAATGAAACTACCAAACGGGATAAACAAGAGCGAGTGAGTAAATTGGCGATGGTATTCCAAATACAGCAAAGGATCAGTTGAAGAACGGATGAGCACATCTAAATCCGGAGCCATCCCAGAGACCACGCCCAACACGCCAACAACTGCAAGGTTTCGCTTGTTGCTCACGGCCAGTGGCAAAGCTGCACCCAATAAACCTTGCGTTAACGGATCCATCGTTCACTTCCTTTAGATAGATGAAGCTCAGCTGGAAAGCGTACACGCTCAATAGTCGGTTCCAATTTAAAAACCAGAAGGTTCTTCGACATAAATTATCCGCATTTAAGTGGAAAACAATACACGACTTAGTCATGCATTTGCTTGTTTAGCAACAAACACCTTGATTTAGTGTAAGAAGGAATCACGCCGTTCGCTAGTGAACGAACAAATCTGAGTCTAGGCTTGTTTGGTATTTCAAACCCGAAGGTTTATCTGACGCGAAAAAACAAGGCGATCCAAATGGCTCGCCTTGTTTCTAATTTACTGAACGATAAACGACAGGTGTTTAGTCTTGAGGATTCTCTTTCGCGTTGATTTCAGCGTAAGTGTGCAGCAGCTCCGTCAATGTTTTTACCCACGCAAAAACATCCGAAGGTGCATTTTCGATTAGTTTTTCCACTAGAGCACAGTGTGTTTCTAGCGTGATGGCCTCTTCCAAACGGAATGAGATCGCGTAGAAATGCCAAAGCACCAATCGCGTCATTCGCTCGCTATTTTGCTTTGCGTTGTCTGAGTCATCAAACGCTTGTTGAATTTCACTCAGTGCGATTGCTGTCATGCGTAGCATTGCATCAAGACGTGCAGACAACATGCGGTCTTCACTACCCACTTCTTCTTGATCAAAAGTGAACAGCTCATTCATCACGTCTTCTGGCACCATTTTACTGATCATACGAGCACTAAACTCTTCCAGCTCATGGCGAGGCATAGTTACAAGACAATCGAAGGTGTAATCACGAAGCATAAAATCACTCTAGGTTAGAAATCAATTTCAGCC